>CAMJQX010000015.1 GCA_946408145.1 uncultured Clostridia bacterium | reverse complement strand
GGTCAGGAATTCGCCGTCCTGGCTCTGGGTTTCGATGTTGTAGTTGCCGCTGTCTCCGATTTCAAAATCGTATTGCGGGACGATGGAATAGCTGGTTTCGTCTTTGATCAGCGTTTTTCCGACGTTGATCCGATCGCCCCAGACCCAGTCGATCCGCCAGGCATTGTCGCCGGTTTCGATCAGCTCATATGTGGAGGCATCGGCGTTCTTTACCTCTACCTTCAGACCGTAGCTTTCAATATAAACATCGTCGGTCGCGGCGGTAATGACGTCGTCCGAGATCAGGACGAGCTCGACCTGCTGCACGGTCAGCGTGCCCAGTTCTTCCGTGATCTCGTAGTTGTCCGGGTTGATGTCGCCCCAGTCGATGCTGTAGGTGTTGGGCGTGCTTCCGGCGTCGGTGATCGTTCCGGTCGCGTAAACGACGGGCGCGTAGCCTTCTACCCAGACGCCGGCGTTAACGCTCTGATTGACCAGAGGAGCGCCGTTGTATACCCTCTCGCTGGAGCCGGTTTCGATCGTGACCGCTTTCGGCGTCACTTCCAGCACGCCGGGCTCCGCATTGACCGTGTAATTCTCGCTCCTGGTATCGCCCCAATCGATCGTATACGGATTGTCCGCGGTTCCCGCATCCGTGATCGTGCCGGTGGCTGTGACGATGATCTCGTCGTAGCCGACCAGTCCTTCGATCTCGACGGCCTCGGCGCCGTCCAGAGGTTCGCCGTCGAACTCCTTGGAGGCGCTCGCCGTGATCGTCAGCTCAGCGGGCTGGATCTCAAGGCTGTTGTAGACATATGTGATATCGTAGTTGTCCTCGTTCCCCTCGCGGAATCTGGGTTCCGGATCGAAGGTCCAGGAGCCTGCGTCTGAGTATCCGTCCCCACTCAGAACGAGCTCTGCGTCGCCGGGGAGTTCGAAGATGAAGAAGTAATCGCTTTCTATCTCCTCGTCCGGAACCCATAGGGTGGGATCCGTTTTTTCCTCCGCGCCGTCAATGGACGCCTCGATCCATTCGGGATAATAGATGTCGCCATTGTATGTTTCAACCGCGCCTTCCTCTCCGGTCGCCTCTCCGGTATCCGGGTCGATGATGCTTTCCCCGTGGAAACCGAAATCAAACTCCACCGGAAGCGGATTTACCGTGAGAGTGCCGTTGCGCGTGGTGACCGTCGTGATTGTTCCGGTCACATCATTGCCGTTCTCGTCAAGGATCGTGTACGAAGTGATGCTGTTTTCGCTGCTGCCGGCGTCCGTCTGGCTGCCGGATACGACGGCTCTGACCTTGTAGCCGGAAGGCAGGCCTTCGGCCGTGACGGAGTCGGCCGTCAGAGGCGTGCCGTCATAGGTCTTCTCCGCGGAGGCGGCCGTCAGCGTGACCGTGACCGTGCTCTTCTGCTCCTTCACCGTCAGAGTGCCGAGATTCTCATTGATCGCATAGTTTGCGGGGTTGGCGCTGCCCCAGCTGATGGAATAGGTGTTGCGCGTCGAACCCGGATCCGTGATGGAACCGGTCGCCGTCACCGTGGCGCTCTCCCCGTTGACGAGACCGGAGAGGCTCGCGGAGGAGTTCGTCAGCGGCTTGCCGTCATATTCCTTTTCGGCGGAGCCGGTCGTGACCGTGAGGGCGGCGCGGTACACCGTCAGCGTACCCAGATCTTCCACGACCTCATAGTTGTTCCTGTTCGCGCTTCCCCAGTTGATGACATAGGTATTGATGCTGCTTCCGACATTGGTCTGGCTGCCGGTGGCCGTCACTCGGATCGACTCGTCCACGGCGGGGCAGCTGTAATGCGCCTCCTCGCTTCCGAGGGCCCGGTTGTTGTAATCGGTGATCTCCGTGTCAATGGTGATCTTCACGTTGCTGAGATCCCGCATCAGGCGGTCGGAATCCTCCTCCGTGATCTTCAGGCCGACCTCCACGACGGTGGGATCCTCCGAGGCGGGCTCCGGAAGCTCCGCGATGAGCTTCTGGATAAGCCTGATGTCCCAGCCGGCGTCCTTGCAGGCCTGCTGCAGGAGGGCAGGGTTGTCCCCGTAGATCCGCAGCAGCTCCTCGGGGAGCTCGTCTTCGCGCAGATCCTCGATCTTCAGCTCGATGCTCTGTTCACCGTCCAGATCGGAGAGGAAGATCGACAGCTTCTGTCCGGCGCAGAGCTGGAGCTCCCGCCTCTCGCCGGTGAGCGGGTTGGCGGCGTTCACCCAGATGACGCCGCAGAGCCCGTACAGGGTCTGGCAGTCATATACCGCGCTCCCGGCCGCTTCCGTGACGACCCAGGCGGTATTGCGCCAGGGCTGCTCCCGCTTTTCGGCGCCCCTGTAGAAGGTAACATAGGCCTCCGGGTTCGTCAGGGGCCAGCCGTCATAGGCCTTTGCGGCGCTGCCGGTGTGGATGGTGAGCGGGGCGGGCACTACCAGGAGGGTGCCGCTGACCTTCTCCACGTTCGTAAAGTGGCTGGTGACGTCCTCTCCGCGGTCGTTGTAAATGGCGTAGAAGGAGATGGGATTCTCGCACTCGCCCGCGTCCGTCAGGCTGCCGCCGGCTTCGGCCCTCACACGAAAGACTTCGGGAAGCCCGCTGATCAGAACGTCCGTGCTGCGCATCAGAGGCTGCCCGTCAAAGTATTTGCTCGCGCTCTGCGCGATCAGGGCAACGGGGTCGTCCCAGGTCCAGTCGCCGTCTGCAGGGTAGTCGTGGGCGGGGCCGTCGATCAGACCGGGACAGGCCCGATTGACACGCTCATGGACAGAGGGATCGCTCACGACCTGATCGCGCACAAAGCCCTGAATATCCTCGGGCGTAAGAGCGGCGACCGCGGGCTCCGGGATCCCCTCGGCATCCTCGCTGTATTCCGGAACCGTGGCTTTCTGCCCCGCGTCGACGGCGAGAGACTGCTCCCGGCCCGCGTCGTCGAGATAGGTGATCTGCGCGCTGCCCTCCAGCACGCCGACCTGGGAGATCGCGACAATGCTGCCTTTCTCGGGGGAGAGCCCTTCCAGATCCACCGTCTCCAGGCCGACCGCTTCCACATCGGCGACAGGCTCGCTGGAGACATACACGATGGTGCCGCGAATACCGACGATCATGGTGGAGGTCTTGATGTCCATGGTCTCATCCGCGCCGAGCTTTTCGCTCACGTCCAGGAAGAGCCTGCCCTCGGTGAGCGTCATCGAGACAGAGCCGGCCTGCTTTTCGAATGCCACGCCGGTTTTCTCATCCAGCGTGACGATGCGGCCGTCGTCCAGCCCCACGGAGGCGGAGCTTGCCTCTGCCGTCTTCATGGTCTCGCCGCTGTCGAAGCGGGCGTCGGTCATGACCGCGCGGGCGCCGCCCGCGGCGTCCTGGATCTCCACCGTCCCTTCATAGTGGAGCAGGCGCATCGTCGAGGCGGTATAGCTCTCCGCGAGGGCGGTGCCGCTGAGCATGCCGACCAGAAGCACGAGGGAGATCAGACAGGCGAGGAATGCCGTGAAAAAGCTGTGTTTTTTCATAATTGCCTCCTTTGGTGAGGAACTGCAGCAGGAATCGGAAAAGATCTTCCCACAGCAGACAGGCGGATTCGGATCATAACAGCCTGAACATACACTATATATTATACTTTAGCATATTCTGTCGAAAGCTTCAAGTCAATAGCTTGTATAAATATAAAAAAAGCCGGCTCCGGGAAACTGTACGCAGCAGAGTCCCGTAAACGCTTTTGGACAGATCGGGATGCAGAGCGCATACGCGCAAACAGGCCGCGTCTTCGGGGCCTTCCGCTTGCGGGAGCTTATCTTCGTGGTATTCTTTTGCCGCAGGAAGGTTTCCGGACGCAGAGGGAAGGAGCGGGAGACCAAGGCCTTGATCTATGACATTACGCAGCCGTTGTTTGGATGCGGCGTGTTCCGGGCCATGCCGCGCCGTCCTGATAACGACTGTATGACGGAGGAGGGCTGAAAAACGGGTAAAAAATCCTGTTTTTTGAAGGAAAATCCTGGCTCTAACCTTTACACCCGGCATGTTATCTGCTATAATAAAATCACAGAAGCCCAAAAATATACACAAAGGAGCTTTTAAAATGAACAAAACCGAACTGATCAAAAAAGTCGCTGAAGAGAATGAGCTGACCCTGAAGCAGGCTACTGCCGTCGTGAACAGCGTTTTCAACGGCATCATGGACTCCCTCGCCGCCCGCGAGCCCGTCTCCCTCTTCGGCTTCGGCAACTTCACCTGCAGGCATCGTGAAGCCCGCAAGGGCCGCAACCCCGCGACCGGCAAGACCATCAAGATCAAGGCCAGCAACACGCCCGTCTTCAAAGCTGCGAAGGCTTTCAAGGACAAGGTCAACTAAACTGCGTCCCGCACGGAAAACCGATCATCGAAAAAAGGGTATCTCTTCGGAGATACCCTTTTTGCTTGTACATTCAAGCCCGGCGGCGGTGAAAAGCGGCATCTGCTTTTCAAACGGGAGCAGGCAGCCTCGGCACCGATACACGCCGGATCGGCAAAAGACGCGGCGGCGCAAAAATGTTCTTGACTTAAAAACAAGTTTAAGCGCTATAATGGTACTATCATGGCGAAACACCGCAGCCGGGACAGTCGTGAGGAAAAGAATCATGCGGCGGCTGCCGGCCCGGTGCACGCGGAAGAGATCGGCCTCGGCGCCGGAAACTGCAGGCCGGTGAAGATTTGAAAGAAAGAGAGATTTGATGTGATGCTTGATTTTTTGAGACAGGAAGGCATTGACGGGCAGCTTATCGCCCGCATCGAGCAGTACCGGAGCGCCTATCCCGCCGCCGAGGGCGATGTGCTCAGGATCCCCGAGCCGAAGTTCAAATACTACGGCAGGGAGATCTGGGAGCTTGCGATCACGGCCATCCTTTCCGGGGAAAACCTGCTTCTCGTCGGCCCCAAGGCGACGGGCAAAAACGTCCTGGCGGAGAACCTTGCCGCCGCTTTCGCGAGGCCGGAATGGGATATCTCCTTCTATCTGAACACCGACGCGGCAAGCCTCATCGGGACGGACACCTTCAAAAACGGCGAGGTCTCCTTCCGTAAGGGGCCGATCTACGCCTGCGCCGAGGCCGGAGGCTTCGGCGTGCTGGACGAGATCAACATGGCCAAGAACGAATCTCTCGCCGTCCTCCACGCGACGCTCGACTTCCGCAGGATCATCGACGTCCCCGGCTACAGCAGGATCCGTCTCGCCCCCGCGGCGCGCTTCATCGCCACGATGAACTACGGCTATGCGGGCACGCGCGAGCTCAACGAGGCCCTCGCGTCCCGTTTCATGGTCATCAATATGCCGGTGATCTCCGGCGCCGATCTGGAAAAGCTCCTGCTGCAGCAGCACCCCGCGCTCAAGCCGGAATACGCTTCCCAGCTCACGGCCCTGTTCGGAGAGATCCGCCGGAAGTGCGAGAGCTCCGAGATCTCGACAAAGGCGCTCGACCTGCGCGGCCTGCTCGCGGCGGTCAACCTCGTCGAAAACGGCCTGCCCATGCACGAGGCGCTGAGCATCGCCATCGTCAACAAGAGCTTCGACGAGTTTGAGAGGACGCTGGTGGAGGATATCGTCTCCGCCCGGATCGACGGCAAGCTGAGGAAAGAAGACATCTTCACTGCCTGAGCTTCCGCTTCGCTTTACTGCTATGGATCAGTGTATTACCGAGTTCCAGAAACGGCGCGCCGACAACATCATATGGAACTGCGCAGGGGACTACTCCTTTGCGCCGGACTTCAAGGCCTATGACAGCAGCGGCGGCGCTGACATCTACTGGAACATCATCTTCGGCTCCGCGCGGCGCCGTTATGAGTATGAGAAGCTGGAAGCGCTGTTTTCCATGCTCGACAAGTACCGGGACGCCGCACTTTACGAGAACATATTCTGGAGCGCGCTCGAACCGCTGCTGTTTCGGGCGGAGCTCGGCGAGCGCCCCGTGCTCGCGCGGATCCGGCCCGCGCCCGCGGAGACGGAATTGCGCTTCGACGCCGGCATGACGACGGACGAGATCGTGGAGGCCGCCAGAAGCTTCTTCTTTGATCGCTACGGACTGTACGGCGACGGGAAGATGCGTCTCCGATACCGGCTGCCCCGGCTCAGAAGGATGACGGTCGACAGCTTCCTGCAGCGCGGCCCGCGCTTCTTCCACGAGAAGGGCCTGTATCACGGCGACGTGCCCGGCTGGAACGGCGAGTATACGCTCAGCACCAAAATGAACGAGTCTCAGCTGCGCGATTTCATGGAGACGAAATTCGGCAGGTCGATCTATCCGGCAGCGCAGGTCGCCCGGCTGGAAAAGCAGCTGTGCAGCGGGAACCACAAGTTCACCCACCTGTTTTACACGAGGGGCGAGGTCGTCGAGCTGCACGGGGTGTACAGTACCTTCGAGATGCACCAGAGAAAGCGCCAGGCGGAAGTGATCGCAGACAACCGCGCGGCCTATCAAAAAAACCTGCTGCAGAACCGGCTTCTCATCTCCCGTCTCAGCACGCGGATCATGAACTCGATCCTGCTGCACATGCAGCCTGCGCCGGTGAAGGCCAACGCCGGCGCGCTCGATCCGTCCCTCGCCTGGAGAGCGGCGGCTCTGGACGACGAGAAGGTGTTCAGGCGGACAGAAAACCTGAACGCCGGCGACATGAGCGTGGACATCCTGCTCGACGCCTCCCATTCGCAGATCAACCGCACGACGAAGATCTCGTCCCAGGCCTATATCATAGCCGAGGCGCTCGCACGCTGCCGTGTCCCCTGTCGGGTGATGAGCTTCTGCTCAATGAGCGGCTTCACCGTCCTGCGCCTGTTCAATGACTACACATCCGCCGCCGACAACGGCAGCATCTTCGACTACTATGCCGAGGGCTGCAACCGGGACGGGCTCGCCGTGCGCGCCGTGGGGGAGCTCATGGCCCGGTCGCCGTATGAACATAAGATGCTCATCATCCTCTCGGACGTGAAGCCCCTGGATATCGCCAAGATCCGCAGGGACGAGCGGGACGTCGGCCTCAGCTACGACGCGGTCAGGGCGCTCACAGACACCGCGCATGAGGTGCGCCGCCTGCGCGCGGAGGGGATCTCGGTCGTCTGCGTGTTCACCGGCGAGGATGAAAACCTGCCCGCCGCGCGGATGGTGTACGGGCCGGATTTCGTCAGAATACGCGACTTTTCCTCTTTCGCCGACGCCGTCGGAAAGCTGATCATTGACCAGATAAAGAATTACGCGGTGTAAAGACAGTTTTTCTTGACGTTCGTACCGGCAGGTGTTATTGTTGAATCAGCCAAAACGGCAAAAAATGGATAAAGGAGATGTATCCATGAAAGAAATTTCAAGACGGAACTTCATCAAGGGCGCGGCGGCCAGCGCGCTGAGCGTTGCGGCGCTGGGCAAGCTGGGCGGCTTCACCACCCAGGCTGCGGCCGAAGAGGCCCCCGCCGCCGTCGATCAGTACGCCCCGAACGAACTGATCCCCAACGCCTACCTCAACCCCCAGCGCACGGACTTCCGCACCAACACCAAGGAGCTGAAGACCCTCTTCTCCCCGCTGAAGATCGGTCCGCTCGAGCTCAGCCACCGCATGGTCAAGTCCGCGGCCGGCTCTGCCTGCTATCTCGCCGGTCTCACCGATGAGCTGCTGCAGTACTACGTGAACTTCGCCAAGGGCGGCGTGGAGCTGATCTACGTCGAGGGCATCGGCGAGATGGAGCCCCCGGCCGACGGCAGCGAAATGCCCGCGGAGACGGTCGCCTTCATCAAGAAGCTGGTCGAGGAGTGCGGCAAGTACGGCGCGAGCCTCGGCTATCAGTGGGCCCAGTTCGGCATGAATGAGAACGACATGACAGTCGACGACATCCACGCCATCCAGGACCGCGGCGTGGCGATTGCCAAGAGCTTCCATGACCTCGGCTTCAAGGCCATCGAAATGAACGCCGCCGGCTTCAACATGGGCGAGCACTTCCTCTCCCGCTTCTACAATACGCGCACCGACGAGTACGGCATCGGAAGCTTTGAAAACCGCGCCCGCTTCGTCACCGAGTGGATCGAAAAGGTCAAGGCCGAATGCGGCGAAGACTTTGTGGTGCAGATCCTGATCGACTGCCTGGAGGAAAACGACAACATCGCCAACAACCCGACCCTCTTCACCCCCGACAAGGCTGTCACCCAGCCGCACACCAATGTGACCACGGTGGAAGAAGGCGTCGAGATGGCGAAGCTCTTCGAGGCCGCCGGCGCGGACTGCATGCACCTGCGTCTCGGACCGCTCGGCCACCATGTGGCGCAGTTCGGCTCCGACCTGTACTTCATCCTCAACGGCATCGAGGGCGCGACCGGCTTCGGCACGCAGTATGACTTCAAGCGCCACTGGCAGGGCCTCCTGGTCAGTGACACGAGCGGCGTCGGCCTCGCGCTGAACGTCGCGGCGAAGTATAAAGAGGCGCTGTCGATCCCCTGCGGCGTCGTCACCTACATGGATCCCGCCCGCGCCCCCGACTTCTTCGAGCAGGCGCTCGAGGACGGCAAGGTCGACTTCTTCATGATGAACCGTCCGCTGACCGTCGATATGGAGTATGTCAACAAGCTGCGCGAGGGCAGGATCGACGAGATCGCGCCCTGCACCCGCTGCCTGCACTGCCACATCGCCGGCAACGCCGACAACGCGCGCGAGGGCTACTGCCGCGTCAACGCCCTGACCCAGCGCGTCATGCGTGAGAACGGGCCCGCGACCTATGAGCTGCCCCCTGCCGAGACGAAGAAGAAGGTCATGGTCGTCGGCGGCGGCCCCGGCGGCATGGAGGCCGCACGCATCGCGGCCCAGCGCGGCCACGACGTGACCCTGTACGAAAAGCGCGGCGCGCTCGGCTTCATGCTCGACTTCGCGGGCATGGTCAAGGGCCCGCATGAGAACCTGGGCGACCTCAAGAACTACCTGGTCCGCCAGCTGGAGCTCAGCGGCGTGACGGTCGTGACCGGCACCGAGGTCACGAAGGAGCTGATCGAGCAGGAGAAGCCCGACGCGGTGATCCTCGCCTGCGGCGGCCTGCGTCCCGAGCTCGACATCGCCGGCGCCAAGATCGTCGGCATCGAGGAGTTCATGTTCTCCAAGGATCTCGGCGACGACGTGATCGTCTACGGCTCCAACGCCCAGGCCTTCGATACCGCGCTCTGGCTCACGGTCCACAAGAAGCGCGTCAACATCGTGACGCCCAGCCCGGCGACTGATCTGGATATGCAGCAGTCTCAGCACGCCAAGCGCATGATGACCTCCGCGCTGTACTCCCTCGGCGTCAACGCCTGGCCCCAGGCGAGCATCAAGGAGGTCAAGGACGGCAAGGCCATCATCGTGACCGAGACCGGCACGGAGACGGCGCTGCCCTGCACCTCGATCGTGAACGCGGCGGATATGCTCGTGAACACCGGGCTGCTTGACGGCATCTCGGTCGCGGAGACCTACGCGGTCGGCGACTGCGCGAATCCCTACAACATCGCGCTTGCGATCCGCGGCGGCAACGACGCGGGCCGCGCGGTCTGATCGACGCACAGTAAAACAAAAGCAAAAACACAACACAAAGCGGGGCTGCCTGTCCGGGCAGCCCCGCTTTCTCTGTGCTTTTGAGCCCCCTCAGCGGAGCTTCAGCGTATTCACGCAGAAGACGGGCAGCTTTTCCGGCAGCCGCAGCCGCAGCACGCCGCGCTCCTGCCGGAAGGGCAGAGGGCCGCAGCCGAGCAGCTCCACCGAGCGGAGCTCCCGATCCGGGAAGCTGTGCAGGGCGATCGTATCGCCGCCGGAGGCGCCCATCATAAAGGCGTATACCGCGTCGTTTTTCTGCACGAAGCGGAAATCCTCGCGTGTCCAGTCGGTCTTTTCCTCGCGGAAGCCGTCGATCCGGACGCGCGTTTCGCCCTCGCCGAAGCTGTGCCAGGGCCGCGTGCCGTACACGGCCTCACCGCAGACTGCGAACCATTCTGCAAGCTTCTGCAGGATGAAGTCCGCTTCCTCGTCGATGCTCCCGTCCGGGCGCTGGAGGATGTTGAGCAGCATGACGCCGTTTTTGGAGAT
Source organism: uncultured Clostridia bacterium (assembly GCA_946408145.1). Next base: position 5,195 of record CAMJQX010000015.1, on the reverse strand, counting down.
GATGTCCGCCAGCATCTCGATGATCTGATCCGGATGCTTGTATGGGCTGCGCACGTCGTAAAACCAGTTGCCGATGCAGGTATCCGTGTGCCAGGGCCGCGGCGCGATGCCGGGCAGCTGGCTTTTTTCGATGTCCAGCACGCCCACGCTGCAGATTTCCGTCCTGCGATCCTTCTGCAGATAGACCGCGCGGTTCTCGCCGTATTTGTCGATGGAGCTGTTGTACAGCCGCGCCACCGCCCGCAGACCGTGGGAATACGCGGCGGGATCCGGCGTTTTCGATTGCTCGCCGAGCCAGTGCTCTCCGAAGGGCAGCGCGCCGTCGGTATACAGCAGCTCCGGCCGGAAGCGGTCGATCATCTCGCTGACGCAGCGCAGCCAGTAATCCCGAAAGGCCGGGTTCGCGGTATACCAGGGGGCAAAGTCCTGCGGATCGGCTGTGCCGTGCTCCTGATTTGCGTGGTAGAAGTCCTGCCAGGCCGGGTCGTTCCCGTCGTAGGGCACGCCTGCGTACGGCCCGTAGCTGTCGCAGCCCTTGTTGACCCGCCACCAGGAGAAGGAGGCGCCCAGATGCTCGCTGATACCGAAGGGGAGACCGTATCGCTTCGCCGCGGCCTTCCACAGGGCGAGGATATCCCTGTGCGGCCCGACCCTGACGCTGTTCATGCGGTTGAGCTCGGAAGCGTAGTTGAAGAAATGGTCGTGGTGCGTGGCCTGGGCGACGAAATAGCGCGCGCCGGCGCGGACATACTTCTCCATCAGCGCGTCCGGGTCGAAGCGCTCCGCCTTCCACAGGGCGCAGATGTCCTTGTAGCCGAAGCGGGACGGGTGGCCGTAGTGCCGCAGATGGTATTCGTACTGCTCGCTGCCTTCGATATACATGTTCCGGGCGTACCAGTCGCCGAACATGGGCACGCTCTGCGGCCCCCAGTGGCTCCAGATGCCGAATTTCGCGTCAAGGAACCATTCCGGCACGCGGTACTCCCGCAGAGAGGCAAAGCTCGGTTCAAAATGCGGGGACATGTGCATCCCCCCCTTTGGTCTTCCGTCGTTCTATAGTCAGTATTATACCTGCGCAGGATAAAGAAGTCCAGTCTGAGCGGGAGGGGAGGGCCAAAAGGATGCTGCGGCCGGTATATGCGCCCGCGGCGGTTTTGGCTTGCAGGCGTTTTTGCTTTATGGTATTGTATGCTTAGAATGATCATCGGAGGGCGAAATCAATTGAGGGCTCGATCGATTATGCTGTGCTGCACCGTCCGATCATCATAATGACAGTACCTGCTCATGTTTCCCGCCGCGGAGCGTGCGGGGACCGGGCTGCGCGGATCGGGAAAAACGGGGTGGATCAATGATCAGCGTCGAAGAATATGGGAAAATCATCTCGGAACTGATCGATGAGCTGCCGGAGCCGTTCTTTCGCAAGCTCTCCGGCGGCGTGATCGTGTCCGAGGCGTCGGCGGTGCCGGAGTATGCCGTGGACGACGATCTCTACACGCTGGGGCAGTATCAGGTCTCCTCCGGCATGCGGCAGATCATCATGTACAAAGGCTCCTTCGACCGGGTCTATCCGCGGGCCGACGCTGCCGAGGCCAGGGAAGTGCTGCGCGGCGTCCTGCGCCATGAGTTCCGGCACCATCTGGAATCTCTGGGCGGCGTCCGCAACTCCTCCTCTCTGGAGGCGGAGGACGAGCGGGAGAAGCAGGCCTATCTCGCCGGTCACGAGCGGAGAGAGCACAGCTGACGATCAGGGGGGACGTCATGAGATCGAGAGAGGAAATCCTGCGGGACGCGGAACTGCTCTACCATTTCCACGCGGACTGCGGCGAGGCGCCGGAAAAAGCGGATCTGCTTCTCGCCGCCGGCAGCCATGACCTGCGCGTTCCGCGGCACGCGGCGGCGCTTTTCCTCGCGGGCGCGGCGCCGTGGCTGATGTGCACCGGCGGGCTCGGCAAGATCACCGAGGGGCTCTGGTCGGAGCCGGAGGCGCTGCTCTTTGCGCGCGAGTGCGGAGCGTTGGGCGTGCCGGAAGATCGGCTGCTGCTGGAGGATCGCTCCACCAACACCGGAGAGAACTTCCGCTTCGGGCGCGAGCTGCTGCTGCGGCGCGGGATCCCGGCCGAGAGCGGCATCATCGTGTGCAAGCCGTATATGTCCAAACGCTGCCTCGCCACCGCCAGGAAAAACTGGCCGGAGCTGCGCTGGTCCGTCAGCGCGCCGAAGATCACCTTCTCCGAATACGCCAACGCCGACTGCCCGCTGGAGCAGGAGATCGAGCTGATGGTCGGGGATCTGCAGCGGCTGCGGGTCTATGCGGAGCTGGGTTATCAGGTGCCGGTCGAGGTGCCGGCTGAAGTCTGGGCCGCCTATGAGCGGCTGGCAGCCGACGGCTATGACCGCTATGTGATACGACAGGGATGAAGAGCGGATGATAAGGCTGAGAAAGGGCGGCTTTTATGAAAAGTGAAAAAATGATCGTAGGCAAAGGAAGCGAATACCCGCTGAACGGACTGCTGAGCCTCCCGGACGATGTGCGGGAGCGCGTTCCGGCCGTCGTGTTCGTGCACGGCTCCGGCGCCAGCAACATGGACGAGCAGATCTACAAGCTGACGCCGTTCAAGGATCTCGCCGAGGGCCTGGCAGAGCGCGGGATCGCTTCGATCCGCTATGACAAGCGGACCTTTGCGCACGCCCGGAAGATGCGGAAGCTGTCCATCACGGTCCGCGAGGAGACGATCGACGACGCGATCCTGGCCGCGGATCTGCTCCGGAGCGACCCACGCATAGATCCCGACGCCGTCTTCATCGTCGGCCACAGCATGGGCGCGATGCTGGCGCCGCGTATCGACGCCGAGGGCGGGCGCTTTCGCGGCCTTGTCCTCATGGCGGGGACGCCCTTCCGCCTCGAGGAGATCGTCGTCAGACAGCTCAGGCAGGCGGGGCAGTCCAGGGGCGGCCTCATGAAGGCGGTCGTCGGCCTCGAGGACAGGATTTTCAGCAAAAAGTTCGACGGCCTGTACGAGATGTCCGACGAGGAGGCAAAGAAAAAGAAATTCGCCGGCTCCGTCACGCTCTATTATTTCAAGGAGATGGGCCGGAAAACGGCGGCGGATTACCTGATGGAGTCGGACAAGCCCGTGCTGATCCTGCAGGGCGGGATGGACTTTCAGGTGCTGCCCTCCGAGGACTTCGCCGCGTTCCGGGAGCAGCTCCAGGGCAGGGAAAACGTGGAGTACCGCCTGTATGACGAGCTCAATCACGTCTTTGTCAAGGGCATCTACAACGATATCCTGAAGGCCGGAAAAGAGTACAAGGTCGAGCAGCATATCGGCGCGGAAGTGATCGACGACATCGCCGCGTTCATCATGGCGCACAGCTGATAAGAACGATCTTTCGATCGGCAGCCTCTGCGCGATCATTACGTCTCTGTGAGCGGCACCCGCAGGTGCGGCCGCTGATCACAGAGTAAAGCATAAAGATTCGGGAGGGACAGATCATGGGTGTTTTTTCGAAAGTCCACCGCTTCCGCGAGGCGGGGGAGGCGGCAAACGTCAACAACGTCGAGCGTTTCGGAGAGCCGCGGCGCTCCCTGTTTACAAGTACCAAGGTGATGACGCTGCATCACCGGATCGAGATCACGGACGGCGGCGAGAACGTCGTCTATCGCGCGGAGACCAAATTCCCCTCGCTTCACGACAAGACCGAGATCTACGACGCCTCGGGGGCGCATATCGCGCATATCGAGAGAAAGGTCCTCACGCTTCACGAGCGGCATTTTGTCACCATGGCGGACGGGACGGCCTTTGAGCTCTCCAATGAGCTCTTCCATCTGGTGAAGGACATCACCAACATCGAGGGCCTGGGCTGGCAGCTGCGCGGCAACATCCTCGGCCTCAATTTCGAGCTCTATGACCGGAACGGGGAGGTCATCGCCGTCATCGCGCAGAAAATGTTCTCTCTGCATGACAAGTACTGCATCGATCTCTACAAGCCGGAGTTTGAAAAGACGGTGGTTGCCGTCCTGATCACGCTGCAGCACATGATCGCGGACCGGGAGGCCGCCTCTTCGGCGTCCTCGGCCGGCTCCTCCGCGTCCTCGGCCGGCTGAAAACGCGCGCCGCAAAGGAAAACGAGCATGAAAGAGAACGAATACAAGGTGTTCGAGCTGTTCGAGAAGCAGTGGGCGCTTGTCACGGCCGGGAATATGGAGCGCTTCAACTGCTGCACGGTGGGCTGGGGCAGCATGGGCACGCTTTGGAACAAGCCGGTCGTCACCGTGTATCTGCACCCGGCCCGCTACACCAGAGAGTTCCTGAACACAAACGACAGCTTCACCCTCAGCTTTTTCCCGGAGGCGTATAAGAAGGCGCTCGGCGTCCTCGGCACGCTCTCCGGGCGGGACGGCGACAAGATCACGCCCTCCGGCCTCACGCCGACCGCCATGGGCGAAAGCGTGAGCTATGAGGAGGCGGAGCTGAGCTTCCTCTGCCGCAAGCTGTATCAGCACCGCTTTGCAAAGGAGGATCTCGCGCCGGAGATCCAGGCATACTATCAGGCCCATCCGAAGGTGTACCCGCCGGATGAGGAAGGCGAATGGCAGCCGCACTGGGTTTTCGTGGGCGAGGTCGTGGACGTGATCGACAGGCGCTGATGTCCGCCGATGCGAAAAACGGCGGAAACGGAGGGGAGGCGATCCTATGACGCGCGACGAGATCATCGCCTACACGGCGGAGCGCTACTCCGCAGACGCGGAGCGGCCGTGGAATGACGAGAACTTCATTTTCCGCCACGGCGGCAACCGGAAATGGTTCGCCGTCTCCATGCGCGTGCCCTACCGGCGCCTGGGGATCGAGCGCGAGGGGATCGCGGATATCATCGACGTCAAGTGCGGCCCGCTGCTGATGGACGCCTATCGCAGGCAGCCGGGGATCCTGCCGGGCTACCACATGAACAAGGACCACTGGATCACGATCCTGCTCGACGGTACGGCCGACGACGAACTCATCAAAGAGCTGCTGGAGATCAGCTTCGATCTGACGAACAGCGGGATGAAGCCCAAAACCGGACGCGGCGACAGATGAAGAATCCCTGTCTGCGCTTGGCAGACAGGGATTCTCAGGCTGTAGACAAACCCAGCGCAGCATGCTCGGACGCGCATGGGGAGAGCGCGAGAGGGGATTGGTTATTCCCTCTCGCAG
>CAMJQX010000014.1 GCA_946408145.1 uncultured Clostridia bacterium | reverse complement strand
GCTGCACGGCGGGCACGGCTACATGATCCAGCAGTTCCTCTCCCCCAACACCAACCGGCGCACGGACGAATACGGCGGCAGCTTTGAAAACCGCCTGCGCTTCCTGCGCGAGATCGTGGAGGGCATCCGCGGGCGCTGCGGACGGGACTACCCGCTGATCGTGCGCCTGACCGTCGACGAGATGTACGACAGGATCGGCATGCCCGGCAAGGGCTACGGCCTCGAGGAGGGCAAGCGCATCGCAAAGCGCCTTGAGGAGCTCGGCGTGGACGCCATCAACGTGACCTCCGCCTGCTATGACGTCTATAACCGCTGGCTGGAGCCGACCTCCTACGAGCCGGGCTGGCGCGCGTATCTGGCGAAGGAGATCAAGAGCGTGGTCTCCATCCCCGTCATCGCCGCCAACTTCATGCGCTCCCCCGAGCAGGCCGAGCGCCAGCTCGAGGAGGGCTATCAGGACTTCATCGGCTCCGCCCGCTCCTTCATCTGCGAGCCGCACTGGGTCAAGAAGATCGAGGAGGGCCGCCCCGGGCAGATCCGCCGCTGCATCGGCTGCCTGCACTGCATCAGCTCCTTCATGACCAACGCCAAGGTCGGCAAAAGCGGCGAGTGCGCGCTCAACCCCGGCGTGGGCCTCGAGCCCGCGTATGAGGAGCCCGTGCGCGACGGCGCGGGCAGGCGCATCGTGATCGTCGGCGCGGGCATCGCCGGTCTCGCCGCGGCCGAGACCATGGCTCGCCGCGGCTTCGCCGTGACCGTGCTCGAGAAGGAGGAAGGCCCCGGCGGCCAGCTCAACACCGCCGCGGCCTGCAATCTCAAGGGCAAGCTCTTCTGGGCGATCGAGGACCGGCTCGCCGTATTGAAGGCCCTCGGCGTCGAGCTCCGATACGGCGCGGAGGCGACGGTCGAGACCGTCAAAGCGCTCTCCCCCTATGCCGTCATCGCCGCCACGGGCGCGGCACCGATCCGCCCGCGCTCGATCGAGGGGGTCGACCTGCCGCAGGTCTGCACCGCGCCGGAGATCATCCACCGCGCGAAGGTATTGCGCGACCAGCGCGTGCTCGTCGCGGGCAGCGGCATGACCGGCCTCGAGACCGCCGAGATCCTCAACGAGACCGGCAATCAGGTCACGGTGCTCGAAATGGCCGACGAGATCGCTCCCGGCACCTGGTTCCAGCTCGTCGACGACGAGATGGAGCGCCTGCACCCCTGTGACACCTCCTTCCTGACCGGGCACAAGCTGCTGCGCATCCTGCCGGGCGAGGTCGAGGTCGAGGAGTGCAAGACCGGCGCGCACAAGCGCATCCGGGCGGACAGCGTGGTGCTCTCCCTCGGCGTGAAGCCGGAGGACCGCCTCGCCAAAGAGCTGCAGCGGGCCCTGCCCCGCGTCTATATCGCGGGCGACGCCTCCGCGAGCGGCACGATCGCCGACGCGGTCAAGAGCGCCAACGCCTGCTGCCGCGGCATCGTGTGAGACGCGGACGAAGGGCATAAAGAAAAGGAAGAAGCCCTCGGCTTCTTCCTTGAGACTGTAGACAAAGCACAAAAAACGAAGAGGCAAGCAAGCGTTAAGCTGCTCCCTGCGCCCCCCATTCTTTCTTTTCGTCTTGCCGAAAAGAAAGAACGCGCCGCGCCCGGTGTAAGAAAGAAAAGGGCGCCCGGAAAGACGATGCGGTCCTGCGCCACGCCGTCCGCGGATTGGCTTCGCTTACGCTCGCGCCGCTGCCCGGTCTGGCGGCCGGCGAGCCAGCGGCCGCACGTTCGGGCGTTCAGGTACGATTTGCACCATGTCGGCCGGGGTAACGCCCAGCTTACGTCTCAGGGCGAAGGCAGAGGCGGGCACGTCGCCCGTCTGGCCGAGGAGTCAAGGGGACTCTTCCCCGTGCGCCTTTCTTTGGCATCAAAACCCGTTTCTTTCCACGCGGAAAGAAACGGGTTTTGCTATGAGCAGCTTTTGGCTTGCGAACAGGTACAATTCTTCCTTTTGCGGTGCTGCTTTGTTCTGGCGCTTTCAGCTTTGTCTACACATTGAAAGGAAGAAGCCTTCGGCTTCTTCCTTTTTCGTATGGGGGTGATTTTAGGCCCGCCTGTTGCGTCCCCAGAAGACGTTGTAGCGGTCGGGCTTCCACTCGGGGTCGACGTCCTTGACGGCCTCGGCCGCGGTGATGACCGCGTCGCCGTTGTCGATGTCGATGAGGGTATAGCGGTCGTTGCCCATGCCGAGCTCCTTCATATAGCTCAGCTGGCGCAGGCCGTGGCGGCTCTCGACGCGCTCGATCATGGCCTTGCCGCCCCCGCCGGGCAGGTTATATATCAGGTCGATGCAGGCGTTGTCCACGGCGAGAATGTCCAGCGACGCGAGCAGCCCGATGTCCGGCGTGACCACAGGCTCCGCCTCGGGGCCTTCGCAGTCACAGGAGACGGACATGTTGCGCATGGTGTTGATGAAGCAAATGTGCGGAGCGAAGTGGTCGATGGTGGCCTTGCTGCTCTCGGAGATCCGTTCCATCAGCTCTTCCTTGCGGATGTCCCACATCACGTTGGCGGTATGGATCTCAGCCTTTCCGATGCGTCCGTCCGCGCAGCCGATGCCGATGTTTTTGTTGCTGCCGCCGAAGCCGCCCTGCACATGGCCCTTGAAATGGGTGAGCACCAGGAGGGAATCATAATCCAGCAGCCCCTTGCCCACATGCATCTCGGTAAACCACTTGCCGCCCTTGACCGGCAGCGCGGCCACGCCTTCGGCGTCGGTGATGTCCACCGGGCAGAAGGTCCAGCCGTTGATCTCCAGTGTTTTCCGATGATCCTCGGTCGTGTAGCGGCTACCCTCGTAATAGGTGTTGGTCTCAACGATCGTCGCATCCGGCAGGCGGGAGGCGATCAGCTCCTTCACCCAGGGGCGGGGGATGATGTTCGGCCCCTCGGCCTCGCCGGTGTGCAGCTTAATGGCGACCTTGCCCTCCAGCACGCCGGCGACACGGTCGTAGATCTTCTTCATGCCTTCCTCAGACAGGTCCCGCGTGAAGAACACCACCGAGCTCTCGCCCGTGCGCTGCTCATAGGGGACGTATTTGTTTCCGTCTTTTCCGGGTACGGGTCTGCTCATGCTCATGAAAACTCTCCTTTCGGCTCAAGTCATCCAGTATTTTCCACTTTTCCGCTGATATTATACTCTATTCTTTCCTCCGGCGCAAGGGGGGAAAGCGCCCTGTCCTTCCTCCACGAAACAGAAAACGCCCGCGGGTTTTTCCCGCGGGCGTAAAGAGATATCATTTTCAGCCTTCGATCTGTATTGTTTTTCTCTCGGGCAGGGCGACAGGCTTCTCCTTCGGGAACTCCAGCGTCAGCACGCCATCCTCAAACCTGGCCTTGATGTCTTCTTCATTGACATTCTCGCCGATGTAGAAGCTTCTGGTCATGGAACCCGAATAACGCTCCTGATGGAGGATCTTTCCCTTCTTGTCCTTGCCCTCTTCTTCAAGGCCTTTGGACGCGGTAATCGTCAGGTAGCCGTTCTGCAGCTGCAGATCAATCTGATCTTTCTTGAAGCCCGGCAGGTCCACTTTCAGCTCGTAGCCTTCGTCGTGCTCCTTCAGATCCGTCTTCATCACGCGTGCTGCATGCTTGCCATACAGCTTGTGATCCACATCGGATTCGAAGCCCCTGAACGGGAAGTCAAACCAGTCATCAAACAAACTCTCTCCAAAAATACTCGGTAACATAAGTCATGCCTCCTTTTGCAATCACTGTGTCTGTTACCTGAGCAAGGGGATGGAGGTCATCCATTCGATCTCTGTTCCTCTGTTCGATTATCATTATACCACCGCTTTTAGCACTGTCAAGCCGAGAGTGCTAAAAGTCTGTGAACAAACATCGCATATTTTGTTAATCCTATTTTTGCCAACAAAAAACGCGCCGAACGACGCGCGGCCCGGAGCCGTGAGCGTCGGGATCTCCCCGTTTTCCGGCGTTCTTCGCCGCATGGGCGCTTGACAGCGCTTTTGTTTCTGATTATCATAGCAGCAGGACGGCATGATCCTGAAAAGACTGGAAGAATACAGGGAGGTTATCGAAAAATGAACGCTGTTGAAAGAGTCTGTCGATTCCTGGACGAGGCCGGCGTCTACTACCTCGCCACCGCGGAGGGCGATCAGCCCCGCGTGCGCCCCTTCGGCACCGCTCTCGTGTGGGAGGGCCGCCTCTATATCCAGACCGGCAAGGTCAAGGATGTGTCCAAGCAATTGGGCGCAAATCCCAAGGCGGAGATCTGCGCCTTCCACAACGGCGCGTGGCTGCGCGTTGCGGGCGAGCTGATCGAAGACGACCGCCGCGAGCCCAAAGCCGCCATGCTGGAGAAGTACCCCAATCTCAAGGCGATGTACAGCCCGGACGACGGCAACACGCAGGTGCTGTTCTTCCGCAGCGCCTCGGCGACCTTCGCCTCCTTCAACTCTGCGCCGGAGCAGTTCACGTTCTGAGCTGCCGAAATGTGCAAACGGACCTTTCCGAACGGAAGGGTCCTTTTGCTTTTCCCTCCCACTTCCTCTGCGCTCCGCTTACAGGCCTCTTCCCACGCAAAAGCCCGGCATACCGCTGCGGAAAATGCCAAGAAAAGGCAAAAAGAGACAGGCTCGGACATTCCCGCGCGTGTGCGCGTAACCTATACTGTTTTTTGACAGGGACGGCTTTTGTGATATAATGGATCAACAAGCATTCTTGAGGAGGTGAGGCGCGTGCGGAAACCGAAGATCTCTCTGCGGACGGGGATGTCCACGGTCATCGTCCTCTGCTGGCTTGCGCCGATCCTGCTGCTGGTCACGGTGTTCGGCTTCCTGCTGGGCGAGAGCTATCAGCGCTCGGCGCGGCAGGAATTGAACGACACCGCGCAGTTTGCCCTTCTGCAGCTGCAGACGGAGCTGGAGAATGCCGTCAGCGATTCCAAGTCCGTCTCCTACGACGGCGTGATCCGCAGCGCCTACCGCAGCTACCGCGAGAGCTGGAACAAGATCGCGCTCTATCGCAGCGCCAACGATTACCTGCGCGACAATTTCTCCCGCTCGCTCAATTATCGCAGCGTCTTCCTCGTGTTCTGGGACGAGGAGATCAACGCCAATGCCTACGCCTTCTGCGCGGGCGAGAGCGGCTCCGCTTTGATCCGGGATTGTCAGGAGGCGACGCCCGTCATCCTCGAGACCATGCGCGGGGAGGACACGCAGATCTGCTTTCTGCTGATCGGCGACCAGCTCTACCTGACGCGAAACCTCCTCGACAGCCACTTTGAGCCCTACGCCACCATCGTCATCATGCTCCGCCCCTCGGCGCTCTTCGCCCCGCTTGAGCCGCTCGGCGGGACGGAGGCGCTGCAGCTGCAGCTCGACGAGCTCTGCTTCGGCTATGGCGGGCAGGAAGGCGTCGAGCCGCGGCAGGCCGAGGACGGCTACCGCTACGAGACGCAGGTCGAGGGCCATGGCCTCACGCTGCGCGTGGCCGCGAAGGCGTATAACGCCTGGCGGGAGAACCCCTGGCTGAGCTGGGCCGCTGCGGGCGCGGCGCTGCTGGTGCTGCCGCTGCTGGTGCTGCTGTGGCTCCTCTGGCGGCGGCATGTGAGCCGCCCGCTCGAGACCCTGGTCGAGGCCAACATGAAAGTGCAGGGCGGCGAGCGCGGCTATGAGATCACGCAGCACGCGCCGAACACGGAGTTTGAGACGCTCTTTGAGCACTTCAACGACATGTCCGCGGAGATGAAGGCCCAGTTCGAGCGCTCCTATCTGGAGCAGCAGGCCTCCCAGCGGGCCCAGATCAAGGCCCTGCAGTCGCAGATCAACCCGCATTTCCTCAACAACACCCTCGAGGTCATCAACTGGGAGGCGCGCATCGCCGGCAACGACCGGGTCGGCGCGATGATCGAGGCACTGTCCACGATGCTCGACGCGGCGCTGGACCGGGACGGCCGCACGCAGATCCCGCTGCGGCAGGAGCTCGGCTATGTGGACGCCTATCTTTACATCATCCGCGAGCGCCTCGGCGAGGGCTTCCGCGTGCACAAGGAGATCGACGAGAGCCTGCTGGAGCGGCAGGTGCCGCGGCTGATCCTGCAGCCGATCGTGGAGAACGCCGTCGAGCACGACATGACGCGAAACGGCGGCGGCGAGCTCTGGCTGCGCGTGTACCGGCAGGAGCGCCTGCTGCTGCTCGAGGTCGAGCACGAGGGCCGCATGACCGAGGACGACCGTGAAAAGATCGCCGGGCAGCTGCGCAGCAGCAGCGAGATCTCCGGTTCGGTCGGCATCCAGAACGTAAACCAGCGATTGAAGCTGATCTACGGCGACGAGGGCTCCCTCAGCCTGGACGAAACCGGGCGCGGCACGATCCTCGCGCGCATCTGCTTCCCGCTCGCGGAGGAAGGAGAATGAGATGAATAGACGCCTGACCGCGCTGCTCCTCTGCGCCGCGGCGCTCCTGTCCCTCGCCGCCTGCGGCAGGGCGGAGCCGGAGGCCGCCGAGGCCGCGCCGCTCGAGCTGCACGTCGTCACCTCCTACGGCCGCGGCGACGGCAACCGCACGAACTTCGAGGCCGCCGTCGCCTCCTACGAGGCGAAGACCGGCAACCGCGTGATCGACGGCTCGGCCACCTCGAACGAGGAGTGGAAGAACAAGGTCCTCAGCGATTTCATGACCGGCTCGGAGCCGGACGTGCTCTTCTATTTCACGGACGTAGACGCCGAACCCTTCATCAGCGCCGGCCGCGTTGTCTCCATCGAGGAGATCCGCGAGGAGTATCCCGACTACGCGACGAACATGAAGCAGGCCATGATGGCCGCGGCCTCGGACGGGAAGCACTACGCCGTGCCCTCCACCGGCTACTGGGAAAACCTCTTCGTCAACCGCCGTGTGCTCGAGGCCTGCGGCCTGCGCGTGCCCGGGCCGGACTACAGCTGGGACAGGTTCCTCGCCGACTGTGAGACCGTCCGCCGCGCGGGCTATACGCCGATCGCCTGCTCGCTCTACGAGATCCCGCACTACTGGTTCGAGTTCGCCGTGCTCAACAACGGCACGCTCGCCGGGCATCTGGAGGTCCCGCGTCTGGACGCGCAGGGAAATCTGATCCGCGACGCCGCCGCCGAGAGCTGGATCGCCGCTCTCGAGGACCTCAAGGCGCTCTACGAGGCACAGTATCTGCCCGAAAACACGCTGACGGCCACGGACGCCGAGACCGTCGCCCTCTTCGCCGAGGGGCAGGCCGCCTTCCTGGTCGACGGCTCCTGGAAGGTCGGTTATCTGACCGAGTATTACCCCGAGCACCTGGACGACTATGTGGTCTGCTGTGTGCCCGGCAAGGGTGAGCGCAAAGCGACCGAGGCCATCGGCGGCATCTCCATGGGCTACTTCATCACGCGCAAGGCCTGGAACGACCCGCAAAAGCGCGAGGCCGCCGTCTCCTTCGTCTTCCACATGACCTCGGAGGAGGTGCTCAGCTCCTTCATCACAACGGAGGTCACCGCCCTCATCGACGGCGCCGACCCTGCGGGGCTCAACGCGATCCAGCAGTCCGCCGCCGAGACCAACGCCCACATCACCGGCATCGTCGGCGCGGTGCAGGATCTGATCTCCGGCGAGGCCAAGGGCGAGCTCTTTGCCGACATCCAGAAGTGCGTCACCGGCCAGATGAGCGCCGAGGCGGCCGTCGAGGCCGCCATCCGTCTCAACGAGGAACAGTACGCGTCTTGAGGCGGCACAATACAGCAGAGAACAAGCCACAGGGCGCTCTTGCGTCCTGCGGCTTGTTTTTTCTGCTCAGTCTGAGGCAAAAAACATACCTGTTCACATATCTCTGCCTGCGCAAGGCAAAACCCATTTCTTTCCCGTTGGGGAAAGAAACGGTTTTTGATGCCAAAGAAAGGCAACAAGGGGAGGGATCCCCTTGACCCCTCTGGCAGAATGGGCGACATGCCCGCCGCTACCGTCGCCCTAAGACAGAAGCCGGGCATTACCCCGGCTGACATCCTGCGAATCGTGCGTTGTCGCCCGAACGTGCGGACGTTGGCTCGCCGGTCTAAAGGCCGGGCAGCGGCACGTTGTACTCATATGCTACGTATCGACTCGCTCTCTCGCAAGCTCAAAAGCTCGCTCAATCCGCTATTCGTCCTCTCGATTTCAAGCTGCGCTTTTGCATACCGTGGAAGCAGCGCGCAGCGAGCTTCTTCTGACGAAAGCGCGAGTTCTTCAACGGAGAGCCCGGCGAAGCGGGTCTCCGTTGAAGCATGTCTCAAATCGCACAAGCACAGACAAGAAAAAGCAAGCGCGCATCAAGACAGCGCTATGGTCATTTTGCTACAATGTACGCAGAAAAGAACGCGGGTCTCCCCGCCATTTTGTGTAAAATGCAGAGAACGAGGGGGAAAAGACGTGAACGAAAAGCTTCCGGCGCGCGTCGACTCCGGGACCCCCAACTGGTTTCAGAGGAACAAGAAGACCCTGGCGCTTCTGACCATGGTGGCTCCCGGCGCGATCTGGCTGCTGCTGCTGCGCTACCTGCCCATCGGCGGCATCATCCTGGCCTTCAAAAACTACAAGATCTTCCCCCGTAACCCGACCTTCTGGAGCAATCTCCAGCACAGCAAGTGGGTCGGCCTGAAAAATTTCGAGTTCCTCTTCAAGACCGACCAGGCCCTCGTGGCCATCCGCAACACGCTGCTGTACAACGTCGTGTTCATCATCCTCGGCTGCATCATCCCGGTCGCCTTCGCGATCATGATGAACGAGTTCACGAAAAAGTTCGTCGCCAAGGCCTACCAGACGATGATGTTCTTCCCCTACTTCCTCTCCTGGGTCGTGGTCAGCTACTTCCTCAACGCCTTCATCGACGCCCAGTACGGCATGATCCCGGCGGCGCAGGCCGCGGCGGGGAAGGAAGTGATCTCCTGGTACACGAACACGAAGCCGTGGCCGGCGATCATCATCATAGCGAACCTGTGGAAAAACGTAGGCTACTCGACGGTGCTCTATCTCGCGGCCATCACGGGCATCGACGCCAACCAGTATGAGGCCGCGGCCATCGACGGCGCCACCAAGTGGCAGCAGATCCGCTATGTCACGCTGCCCCACCTGCGCACGATGATCAGCATCCTCCTGATCCTCAACGTCGGCAAGATCTTCGCGGCGGACTTCGGCCTGTTCTACAACGTCCCCATGCAGAACGGCGCCCTCTTCTCCGTCACCCAGGTCATCGACACCTACATCTACCGCGTCTTCATCACCACCGGCAACATCAGCCAGAGCAGCGCCGCGGGCCTTCTGCAGAACGTGATCGGCTTCGTGTGCATCATGCTGGCCAACGCCGTAGTCAAGCGGATCGACGCGGAGAGCTCGCTGTTTTGAGGAAGGAGGAGAGAGAAATGACCAAAAACCATCGTCTGAATACGATCAGCGCCGGGACGGAGGCGATCTTCCATGTGATCATCGGTCTGTTCTCGATCTGCTGCATCATCCCCTTCCTCTTCGTCATCATCATCTCCCTCTCGGCGGAGTCCTCGATCCGGGAGATCGGCTATGCCTTCATCCCCAAGGCCTGGTCCTTTGACACCTACACCTACGCGATCCAGCGTCTGCCGCAGATCTGGCGCTCCTACTTCAACAGCATCCTCATCACCGTCGTCGGCACCTTCCTGAGCACCCTGATCTGCGCGCTCTACTCCTACGCGCTCTTCCGGCCCGACTTCAAGTACCGCGGCTTCTTCAACTTCCTCAGCTTCTTCACGATGATCTTCGGCGGCGGCCTGGTCCCGACCTACGTCATCTGCACGCAGATCCTCGGCCTCAAGGAGAATTACGCCGCGCTGATCGTCCCGCTGCTGGTCAGCCCCTTCAACATCATCATCATGCGCACCTTCTTCAAGAGCTCGGTGCCGCTGGATCTGATCGAGGCCGCCACCATCGACGGCAGCGGCGAATACTCCACCTTCTTCCGGGTGGTGCTGCCCGTGGCGAAGCCCGGCCTTGCCACGATCGCCCTGCTCAACTCCCTCGCCTACTGGAACGACTGGTACCTCTCCCTGCTCTACATCCGGCAGAACAAGATCCTCCAGCCGCTGCAGGCCCTGCTGATGGAGCTGCAGAACAACGTCGAGTACCTCAACCGCATGAGCGCCGCCCTGGGCAGCTCCGCGATCCAGGAGGCCACGCGCGCCCCCACGCAGACCCTGCGCATGGTGCTGGTCGTGCTGATCGTCGTGCCCATCGCCTGCGCATACCCCTTCTTCCAGCGCTACATCGTCGCCGGACTGACCATCGGGTCGGTGAAAGGCTGATTCTCGTACTGGACAGCTCAGCTGTTTGGCATAACCAAAAACATTTTATAAAACGGAGGAATCAACATGAAAAAGCTTCTCGCACTCCTGATGGCTCTGATCATGATCTTCTCGGTCGTCGGAGCCCACACCGCAGCCTATGCCGAAGAACCGGTCACCCTGAAGATCTGGTTCCACGGCAGCAACGTCGCGCCCGACTCTTCCAAGAAGGTCCTTGACGAGCTGAACGTCTACCTGCAGGACAAGATCGGCGCCAAGCTGGAAGTCATCTGGGGCACCTGGGGTGACTTCGACCAGTCTGTTGTGACCGCCCTGGCCGGCGGCGACGACGTCGACATGGTCTTCACCTGCAACTGGTCCGGCGACGAGTACAACCGCTACGCCCGCGACGGCTACTGGGTGAAGCTGGACGACATGCTCCCCGAGTATGCGCCCGACCTGCTCTCCCTGATCCCCGAGGGCATCTGGGAGTGCGCCAAGACCAACGGCTATGACGGCATCGGCATCTACGCCGTCCCCGCCCTGAAGGACACCGCGACCCAGAACTGCTGGGACGTGAACGGCACCCTGCTGGCCGAGCTCGGCTATGACGTGGACGCCGTCTGCGCGGCCGGCCTCGACTACTACTCCGACGAGTTTGAGGAAATGCTGCAGAAGGCCAAGGATCTCAAGGCCTCCGAAGGCGAGAACGACTTCTATCCCCTGTGCGTGGAGCCCATGGTCCTCGAGCGTCTCGTGGATGTCAGCTCCATCGTGACCGGCGACCTCGGCGGCGGCAACGTCCTGTCCTACTACTACGACAAGGATCACCCCTCCAAGGACATCGGCAGCCAGATCGTCAACAAGTTTGCCACGCCCGAGTTCGAGAAGTACGCCAAGCGCACCTACGAGCTGGCCCAGAAGGGCTTCATCTCCCCGAGCATCCAGAACGTCGGCACCTCCAACGACTACCGCAGCGCCTGCCAGAATGAGGGCAAGTACCTCATCAGCACCCAGTCCTACGCCTACGGCTGCGAGATCGACTTCTCCAACGCCCGCGGCATCGACGTGCGCATGGTCCCCGCCTCCGCCCCCTACATGGATTCCACTTCCGGCCAGGGCGCGATGATGGCCATCTCCGCCGTCTCCAAGAATCCTGAGAAGGCTCTGGAGTTCCTGAACCTGCTCAACACCGATCCCTACGTGATGACCACCCTGAACTACGGCCTTGAGGGCTTCACCTTCACCAGGAACGACGACGGCACCATCTCCTGGATCGACGAGAACCGCGCGACCTACAGCCCCTGGCGCAACGGCATGGGCAACGTCCGCATCCTGCCCCCGACCGCTGACGAAGGCCTGACCTACTGGGATGACTTCGCCGCCTACTACAACACCGCCGAGGCGCTGCCTTACGGTGCCTTCATCTTCGACAGCTCCGTCGTGGAGACCGAGGGCGCCGCGATCGCCAACGTCTTCGCCGAGTATGCCTTCGGCCTCTGCTCCGGCGCGACCGATCCCGACGCGGTCCTGCCCGATTTCCTGCAGAAGCTCGAGGACGCCGGCATGAGCGACTTCGTCGCCGCCGCCAACGAGCAGCTGGCCGAGTTCCTCGGCTGATCCGGCTTCGGCTGACACAGCGCATAAGCAAACACAAAAACTCCCCGCATCGTTTCGATGCGGGGAGTTTTTGCGGAAAGGGAGAACAATCAGAAGGGTTCGGTGATCGTCATGCTCTTGCGGTAAAAGACGCGCTCCAGCGGCGC
Organism: uncultured Clostridia bacterium; assembly: GCA_946408145.1. Next base: position 3,265 of record CAMJQX010000014.1, on the reverse strand, counting down.
CGCGGGGTCGAGGATCTCGACGCCGTTCATCCAGTCCCTCGCCCCCTCGAAGTCGCAGACGCCCGCGATCAGCGCCGAGAAGGCCCTGATATCGAGCACCGCGTCCGGCTTTTCCTCCGTACGCTCTACCGAGACGGCCCGCCCGTCGGCAAAGCGCAGGGAGAAGACGCCATCGTTTTCCGCGATCAGCCCGTCGCGGATCTGCAGCCTGACTTCTCCGCTGCCGCGATACGCGGCGCGAGTGAGCACCTCCCGCGCGTTGATCACGCGCACCATGCCGGCCGGCTCGAGCCGGAAGCTCGCCGCGCCGAGCGACCACTCGCCCATGAGATAGGGCAGCGCCGGATCGGAGGGCAGGGCAAATCTTGCAAAGCGGTGGTCGGCCGCGAGGCTTTTGAAGACGCCGAGCAGCGCGTAATAGCCCTCTCTGTCCGCAAAGCGGAAGCGGCTGCAGACGAGGTCGCGCCCCTCCGCTTCCTTTACCGCGCGGAAGGCCGTGTAGCCGATTGCCCTGCCCGCGGCGTCAAAGCAGACGTAGAGGTACTCCTGACTGCCGCAGGGGTCGAGCTTTCCGAGCCAGCCGTAATCCTCCTCACCGTGCAGCACCTCCATGTTCCAGCGCCGCTCCCAGACCTGATCCACCGCGCATATCGCCTCCGCAAGCGGCTTCTCTTTCACGGCGAGGCGGAAGCAGCCCTCCTGCGGCGGCAGCCGAAGCTGGGCGAGGTCCACCGTGCAGCCGATCTTCATCACGCAGCTCTCAAAGCCGAAACGGCGGTAGAAGGCCGTGGAGAAGGGGTAGAGATAAGCGAAGAGCACGCCCTCGGCAAAGAGCGTCGGGAGCGCCTCGGCAAAGCAAGCGGCGATGCCGCCGCGCCGACGGTAGGGCGGCAGGGTCTGCACCGCGCCGACGCCCGCCATCGGGCAGGCATGTCCATCGAAGCGGATCTGATACGAGGTCAGCGAGAGCGAGCTCATCAGCTCCCCCTCCTCGGAGAAGGCGCCCCAATGGCAGATGCGGGGATTGTCCGCATCCGCGGGGCCCTTGTCGGGCGTGGTCTGGAAGGCGACGGAGAACAGCCTGTTGATCGCGGCGTTCTCCTCCGGCAGGGTTTTTCGGACGATCATGTCTTTTCCTCCTCCCTCGGCTCTCTGTAGGGGGCGAAAACCTTCTCCAGCGTTTTGGCGTTCAGATAGGCCGCGGCGGAGAAGTAGAGGAAGATCCAGATGAAGCCGACGTACAAAAACAGATAGAGGCTGCAATACAGCAGCGCGAAGGGCAGGACGTTCAGCGCCGTGACCGCGAGCGTGCGCGGCAGATAGCCGAGCGACAGGAACAGCGCGTTTTTCAGCGTCGTCTTCACGCCGTTTTCAAACTGGCTCAGCAGCGGGAAGGCATAGCCCGCGGTGAAGAGCACCAGCAGCAGAAGCAGCAGGAACACGACCGAGAGCCAGCGCATCGCGCCCGTGACGTTGGAGAAGAGCAGCAGATCCAGCACCAGCAGAGCGCCGGCGGGAAGCAGGATCAGCCACAGCCCCGTGGAGCGGCGGAAGTTCTGCCGGAAGGATTCGAAAAACTGCGCGAGGACGCCGCGGCTGTCCCGCTCGCGCACGATCCGGAAGACGACCGTATACAGCGCGGTGAGCGACGCGCCGATCGTCACGACCGGGATCGAGCAGAGCAGAAAGATGAAATTGAGCAGCATCAGATCTCCGAGCGTGCTCATGAAGCGCATGAATTTGGAATCGGGCGAAAACAGCTTCATGTCCGTCGCTCCCCCTCTCGCACAGAATCCTTGACACCCTTGAATCCATGACGGTGAAACGCAGCAAGGCGCCGTGCCGTCATATCGCAATTATAAAACCGAAGCGGGAACTTTTCAAGAGCGGGACGCGATCCGGCAAGGAAAGTCAAGAAGAGGCAGAAACAGGCATTCCCATTTTTTGTTTTTGCGGTATAATACAGACTGAAGACATAGGGTCGGGAGGAGCAGCTATGCAGTACGGCCATTTTGACAACGAAAAGCGTGAATACGTGATCGACCGGGTGGACCTGCCCGTCTCCTGGACCAACTATATCGGCACCGGCGATATGTACGGCGTGTTCAACCACACGGCGGGCGGCTATCTGATCTACAAGAGCTCGGAGTACCACCGCATCACGCGCTTCCGCCCCAACGGCGTGCCGATGGACGGCCCCGGGCACTACATCTACCTGCGCGACGACGAGAGCGGCGACTACTGGTCGGTCTCCTGGCAGCCGGTGGGCAAGCCGAAGGAGCATTACCGCTGCCGCCACGGCCTGAGCTATATCCGCTACGAGAGCGACTACAGCGACATCGCGGCGAGCCAGACCCTCTTCGTCGCGATGGACGACCCGGTGGAGCTCTGGGACCTGCGCCTGAAAAACGACAGCGGCCGGGAACGCAGGCTCTCCGTCTTCTCCTATCTGGAGTTCAGCTTCCACCATGTGGACATGGACAACCAGAACTTCCAGATGAGCCTCTACGCCGCGGGCAGCCGCTGTGTCGACGGCGTGATCGAGCACGACCTGTACTACGAGCAGGACGGCTATCAGTTTTTCACCGCCGACTTCGCGCCCGACGGCTTCGACTGCCTGCGCGACACCTTCATCGGCCCCTACCGCAGCGAAAGGAACCCCCTGACGGTCGAGAGCGGAGCATGCAAAGGCAGCTTCGAAAAGGGCGGCAACCACTGCGGCTGTCTCAAAAAGACGCTGACGCTCGCCCCCGGCGAGGAAGTGCGGCTCCTCTTCCTGCTCGGCGAGGGCGGGATCGAGGCGGGAAAGGCCATGCGCGAAAAGTACACGCAGGCGCGCGCGGATGAGGATTTCCGCCGGCTCGCGGCCTTCTGGGACGACAAGCTCTCCCGCCTGCAGGTCCGCACGCCCAACGCCGGGCTTGACACCGAGCTCAACATCTGGAACCTCTACCAGAGCGAGATCAACGTGATGTTCTCGCGCTTTACCTCCTTCATAGAGGTGGGCGGCCGCGTCGGCCTCGGCTACCGCGACACGGCGCAGGACGCCATGATGGTGCCGCACTCCAACCCCGACAAGTGCCGCAGCCGCCTTGTGGAGCTGCTGCGCGCCCTGACGACGACGGGCTACGGCCTGCACCTCTTCGAGCCGCGCTGGTTCGAGCCGGTGCAGGAAAAGCCCGGCTTCAAGTCCCCCACCGTCGTGCCCGTGCCGGACAAGAGCCAGATCGTCCACGGCCTGAAGGACGCCTGCGCGGACGACGCG
>CAMJQX010000013.1 GCA_946408145.1 uncultured Clostridia bacterium | reverse complement strand
GGCTGGTCGCCTTCAGCTTCGCCACGCTGGTCGTGACCGACGACTGCCCCTACACGGACGAGGAGATCTTCGCCATCGGCGCCGAGATCAGCCTTTCGATCTGCAAGGCCTACAAGGAGATCCCCGGCCTGCCGGAGGGGAATTACGACAGAGACGCGATCTTCCGCGAGCTCGTGAAAAAATGAAGAACGCGCAGAGAGGAGTCGGACAGAGATGACTTTGCAGACGAAACGCCTTCTCCTGCGCCGCTGGGAGGACGGCGACGCGGAGGATCTGTACAGATACGCGAAGGACCCGGACGTCGGGCCGATCGCCGGCTGGCCGCCGCACCAAAGCCTTGAAGAGAGCCGCCGCGTCATCCGGGACGTGCTGAGCGGCGAGGAGTGCTACGCGATCTGCCTGAGAGAGGACGGGCGCGCGATCGGCGCGATCGAGCTGATGCGGCATACCGCCCTGGTCCGCGGCGACGACGAATGCGAGCTCGGCTACTGGCTCGGCAAGCCCTTCTGGGGCCGGGGCATCATGCCTGAGGCCGCGCGGGCGCTGCTGCGCCGCGCGTTCGAGGATCTGGGGATGGCGAAGGTCTGGTGCGGCTATTACGAGGGCAACGTCAAATCGAAGCACGTGCAGGAAAAATGCGGCTTTCGTCCGCAGTTCGTCCGCGAGGGCGTCGAAGTCCCGCTCCTGCACGAGACGCGGACAGATCACGTCAGCTGCCTTACAAGAGAGGAATGGCTGCAAAACCGGCAGCCGAAAAAGGAGGACAGGATGAACAAGTATATCGCGATCTGCGGGCTCGACTGTGAGAGCTGCGAAGCCAGGATCGCCACGATCCGTGACGATGAGGCGCTGCGCGGGAGCGTCGCGAAGCGCTGGTCGGAGCTCAACGGCGTGGAGATCACGCCGGAGATGATAAACTGCGTCGGCTGCCGCGTCGACGGGGTGAAGACGCCCTACTGCGAAGCGCTCTGCCCGATCCGCCGCTGTGCGCTTGGCCGCGGCTTTGAGACCTGCGCGGACTGCGGCGAGCTGGAGGGCTGCGAGAAGGCGGGCATGATCATCGAAAACAACGCAGACGCGCTGAGACGTCTGCGCGAGTTGCGCGGGCAGGCATGAGCGGCAGTATGCCAAGAGCGGCGGGATCGCCCCGGAACTGCTCGAGGAGATCTGCTCCCCGATGATCCCGGAGGAGCAGTACGCGGCGATCGTGAACGCCGGCGTGTAGGAGCGCCGACTCAAAAGGAGAGGACAAAGCATGGAGTTCAGGCATTACGGGGACGCGGACTACGAGTCGGTCTGCGATTTTCTGATCGAGCTGAACCGGGACAGCCGGGAGCATATCCACTGGAACTGGGCGCGTTTCGAATGGATGATCGAGCATCCGGAGTTTGACAAAAGCCTGAAGGGGGCCATCGGCCTCTGGCGGGACGGAGAGCGCGTCGTCGGCGCCGCGATCTACGACATGTATTTCGGCGAGGCCTTCTGCGCCGCGCTGCCCGGCTATACGGCCCTTTATCCCGCGATCCTGGAATACGCGTACCGGGCGCTGCGGGACGACTCCGGCCTTGCGGTCGCCCTCTGCGACGACTGCGCGGAGGAGATCGCGGCGGCAAAGGCGCTGGGCTTTGTCCCGGAGGCGCAGGCCGAGACGGTGATGCGGCGGGAGCTGGACGCTGAGCTTCCGGTCTCGCTGCCGGAGGGCTATCGCCTGACGGAGCTCGACCCGGAGCAGGAAGATATCAAAGAGATCCAATGGCTGTTCTGGCAGGGCTTTGACCACGGGACCGACCGCGCAGCCTTTGAAGCCGATTTCGCCGAGACGGGGAATCCAGCGCCGAAGCGGCGCGCGCACTTTGACCCGCGCCTGAGCATCGCGGTGATCGGGCCGGACGAGGAGATGGCCGCCTGCTGCTGCCTGTGGTTCCTGGAACGCACCGACTACGCCTATGTGGAGCCGGTCTGCACCGTGCCCGCCCACCGGGGAAAGGGCCTCGGAAGAGCCATGCTCCATGAGGCGATGAACCGGGCGCACGCACTCGGTGCGCAGCGGGCCTACGTGATCTCGGATCAGGTTTTTTATGAAAAGCTGGGCTTTGAAAAAGACAGGCGCTTTCCCTTTTTCCGGAAGCGCTGAGACCATGGACACAAGCGCGGGCAAAAGGTCCCCCGTTGGAGTCTGACAGTTTTTTGTCAAAAAGACTTGACGAAATAATATTATTGTGATATCATATTGATATCAGTTGATCCGCGTTATGCAGACGCGGGTGCAAAGGAGAGACAGAACATGCTGAACATTGAACATCTGACCAAAACCTACGGCGAAAAGAAGGCGGTGGACGATCTGTCCCTGCACATCCGCCCCGGCGAGATCTTCGGCTTCATCGGCCACAACGGCGCGGGCAAGAGCACCACGCTCAAGAGCGTGGTCGGCATCCTGCAGTTTGACGCGGGCAAGATCACGATCGACGGGAAAGACATCCTGGCGGAGCCTGTAGAGTGCAAGAAGACGCTCGCCTACATTCCCGACAACCCCGACCTCTACGAATTCATGAGCGGCATCAAGTACCTCAACTTCATCGCCGACATCTTCGGCATCCCCGCCGCCGAGCGGCAGGAGAAGATCCGCAAATACGCCGATCTCTTCGAGCTGACCGGCGATCTCGCCCAGCCGATCTCCGCCTACTCCCACGGCATGAAGCAGAAGCTGGCCGTGATCTCCGCCTGGCTGCACGACCCGAAGCTGATCGTGATGGACGAGCCCTTCGTCGGCCTCGACCCGAAGGCTTCCCACCTGCTCAAGGAGATGATGCGCGAGCACTGCGACAAAGGCGGCGCGATCTTCTTCTCCACCCATGTGCTGGAGGTCGCGGAGAAGCTCTGCGACAAGGTGGCTATCATCAAGCAGGGCAGGCTCATCAAGGTCGGCACGATGGAAGAGGTCAAGGGCGACGACAGCCTCGAAGAGGTCTTTCTGGAACTGGAGGCGGAATAAATGCTGGGACTTCTTTTGAAGAAGCAGCTCACGGAGGTATTCCGCAGCTACTTCTATGACGCGAAGAAGAACAAAATGCGCTCCAAGCTGGCGATCGCGGCCTGGATCGTCTTCTTCGTCGTCATCATGGTCGGCATGCTCGGCGGCATGTTCACCTATTTGTCTTTCTCGCTGTGCGGCCCGCTGGTTTTCTCCGGCATAGGCTGGCTGTATTTCACACTGATGGGCCTGATCGCGATCGTTCTCGGCGCCTTCGGCAGCGTCTTCAACACCTACGCGGGGCTCTATCTGGCGAAGGACAACAGCCTGCTTTTGTCCCTGCCCATCCCGGTCAGGACGATCATGACCGCGAGGCTTCTCAACGTCTACCTGCTCGGCACGATGTACGCCCTGCCGGCCTTTCTCCCCGCGCTGATCGTCTACTGGGTCGTGGCGGGCGTGACGGTGTCCCGTGTCGTCTGCGGCATTCTGCTGCTGCTGATCATCACGTTCATCGTGCTTCTGCTCTCCTGTCTGCTCGGCTGGGTGGTGGCAAAGATCAGTCTGCGGCTGAAAAACAAGAGCTTCCTCTCCGTTTTGCTCGCCCTCGTGTTCATCGGCGCATACTACTTCTTCTACTTCAAGGCCAGCGATCTGCTCCGTAACCTGCTGCTCAACGCGGACGTCTATGGGGAGAAGATCAAGGGCGCGGCCTATGGGCTCTACCTCTTCGGCCGCGTCGGCGAGGGCGACTGGCTGGCCGCCGCGATTTACACCGCCGTCACCGCGGCGCTCTTCGCACTGGTCTGGTTCCTGATGTCCCGCAGCTTTGTGCGCATCGCCACCTCCTCCGGGAACACGGAAAAGACGCGCTATGTGGAAAAAACGGTCAAGGCCAGGAGTCCTTTCTCGGCGCTGCTCGCCAAGGAGTTCGGCCGCTTCACCTCCAGCGCGAATTACATGCTCAACTGCGGCCTCGGCGTTCTTCTCATCCCTGCCCTCGGCGTCCTGCTGCTCATCAAGGGGCGGGAGATCTGCGCCGTGCTGGGCGAGGTGTTCGCCGGCCGCCCGGGCACCGTCACTGTGCTGCTGTGCACGATGCTGTGCATGCTCGTGTCCATGAACGACATGGCCGTGCCCTCGGTGTCGCTGGAGGGGAAGAGCCTCTGGATCCCGCAGTCGCTGCCTGTTAAGTCCAAAACCGTGCTTCGCGCCAAGCTCTCCGTGCAGCTGATCCTCACCCTGATCCCGATGTTCTTTGCCGCCCTCTGCGCGGCGCTCATCTCCGATGAAGCCCCCGCGGTTCGGCTGCTGCTCGTGCTGATGCCGATGGTCTTCGCCGTATTCTGGTCGCAGCTCGGCCTCTTCGTCGGCGTACGGATGCCGCTGCTGAACTGGACGGACGAGACCGCGCCGATCAAGCAGAGCGGAGCGATCATGATCATCATCTTCGGCGCCTGGGGTGTCGCCGCGGCGCTGGCGGGGCTCTATCTGCTGATCGGCTACAAGCTCGGCGCAACGGTCTACCTTGCGATCTGGACCGGACTGCTCGCCGCAGGGTCGCTGCTCCTGCTGCGCTGGATGAACGGCAGGGGCGCGCGGGAATTTGATGCGCTGTAAACGAAGCCTTGCGTAAAGCTGATAGTATTGAGGAGGCGCGGCCGCACAGCCGCGCCTCTCTTTCTTTTTTGTTCAAGCAAAGGAACGCTTGTCAGAAGTCGTCAAGGATGGTATATTCTGTATGTAAGGCAAAAGGCCCAGCAAGAATGGTCGGCGGAGCTGCCGCCGGGAGGCTTCGATCATGAAACGATGCAGCAGATGTCAGCGCCTCGCCGCGAGCAGATTTGAATACTGTCCCGGCTGCGGCGCCAAATTCCCGGACGCCGGGGCGGATACGCGCGGGGAGGATGCCTCCACCCAGCTCTTCGATTTCCGGGACTGGGATTTCACGGAGGAGCCCGCCGACAATACGCCGGCCCCGCGCAGGCCCGCTCTCTCCGACTCTGCTTTCCGGGTGCTGCTCATCGCGCTCGCGGTCCTGTTTCTGGTTTCTGCGATCACCTTTGCCGTATTGCTGCTGAGGCCGGGCGCCCACGCGTCCCCGGAAAACGAGTACGGCGGTGGCGAGAGCGCTGCGAACGTGATCGTTGAAGGGGAGGCCTCCGAGGCCCCGAGCGCGGCGGCAGCGCCTGTTCCGGCCGCCACGCCTTTTCAGGCGCCGGTGCAGACGCCCGGCCGCGGCACCGCCGCGCCGGTGACAACGCCCTTCCCCGCCGCGACCCCTGCGCCGCTGCCGCGGCCCTGAACTGCGCAGCAAGCCGGTTCCCCGCCTATTATTATCAGCAAGGAGGCCGCCATGGCTGAACACATTCTGGAAAACGAGAGCCTCAGACTCCGTATCGCCGACGCGGGCGCCGAGCTCTGCGCCGTATGGGACAAGGAGCTCGCGTCGGAGCGCCTCTGGAGCGCCGACCCCGCGGTCTGGAACCGCCACGCGCCGATCCTCTTCCCCTTCGTGGGCCGCGTCGTCGGCGGGAAATACCGCATCGACGGCAGGGAATACACGATGAAGACCCAGCACGGCTTTGCGCGGGACATGGTCTTTCGCTGCCTGGAGGAGACGGCGGAAGCCGTCTGCCACGAGCTGCGCGCCACGGAGGAGACGAGGGCGATCTATCCCTATGACTTCCGCCTGCTGGTGCGGCACCGCCTGGACGGGCGGCAGCTTCACGTCGAATGGGAGCTGACGAACGAGGGGACGGAGCGCATGTACTACGCCATCGGCGGGCATCCCGGCTTCCTGCCGCCGGAGGGCGTGCGGAAGGAGGACTGTTTCCTCGGCTTCCCCGGCAAGGATTCTCTTCGCTACTTCGGGGCCAACGCCGCCGGCTTCGCTCTGCCGGAGGCCGTCAAGGTGCTGCGGCTGGAGGGCGGTCTCGCCCCCTACGGCTCCGACATTCCGGATACCTGGATCTTTGAAAAGCAGGGCGTCGACCTTGTGCAGATCGTCCGCCCCGACAGGGCGCCCTGGGTGACGATGCGCTGCGGGGACTTCCCGATCCTCGCGGTCTGGGCCAATCCCGCCGGCCCCTTCCTCTGCCTGGAGCCCTGGATCGGCCGCTGCGACGACGAGGGCTTCGCGGGCGACATCTCCGAGAAGGCCTGCGAGGCGCAGCTCGCCCCCGGCGAGTGCGCGCGCATCGGCTACAGCATCGAGTTCCACCGCTGAAGCATGCCGCATCTTGTCTCACAGGCGGATATCCTCTCCGTCAGGGCCGACGCCGTCGTCGTCTGCGTCGAGGTCGGCGAGCTCTGCACCGAGGGCGAAAGCTGCCGCCGTCTTGCGGAGGCCGGCGGCGAGGCGCTGCGCTGGTCGGTCGTCCGGGCGGGCTTTCTCCCCGTGGGCAGCGCCGCGCACACGGAGTGTCCCGCCCTCCCCTTCCGGCATGTGCTGCTCTGCGCCGCGCCGCACTGGCTCACGGGCAAGGCCAATGAACTGCTGATCCTGCACCGCTGCTATCAAAAGCTCTTCGCGCTCGCCGAGGAGCAGGGCTGCCGGAGTCTTGCACTCCCCTTCCTCTCGGCGGGCTATTACCGTTTCCCGCAGGACGAGGCCGTGCGCATCGCGATGCAGGAAGCGGAGGGCAGCGATCTGCGGCTTCTCTTCTGCGCCGACACGCCGGAGCTTCTGGCTTTGAGCCGCAGGAAATTCCGCAAACCGGAGATCGTTTCATACATCGGCTACTACCGCGATCACGCGCTTTTCGCGCTTGACGACGGACAGACCGTGCGCGTCGACCTGCGGTCGGAACGGCGGGAGGTCGCGCCCGTGCCCTATTTTGAGGCCTGCTACCGCGTCGGCAACAATCCCCTGCAGGAGCCGCTGCCCGAGGCGGAGATCGCCCGTCTTCGGCAGATCTACACGGAGACGGACTGGTGAGCCGCGCCGTCACCGATCCTTCGAATATTCTCTTCTCAGCCCCGCCCCGGCGGGGCTGTTTTTCTTTTCATCGAAACGCAAATCTTTTGTGAAGATTTCTGAAGAGGCGTTGCGCCGCGGGGCGGCAGGGTGTAAAATACAGCGTGGAAAAACCCCTTTCTACAAAAACGAAAGGAGCGCATACGATGAAGATCACCTTTCTCGGCGCGGCCCATGAGGTCACGGGCAGCTGCACTTATCTCGAGGTCGGCGACAAAAAGGGTCTGGTGGACTACGGCATGGAGCAGGGCAAGGATCTGCTCGTCAACGAGCCTTTGCCCGTCGACCCCGCGGCGCTGGACTTCGTGCTGCTGACGCATGCGCACATCGACCACTCCGGCCTGCTGCCGCTGCTGTACAAGCAGGGCTTCCGCGGCCCGGTCTACGCCAGCGCCGCCACCTGCTCGCTGTGCGACATCATGCTGCGCGACAGCGCGAACATCCAGATGTCCGAGGCGGAGTGGAAGAGCCGGAAAAACCAGCGCTCCGGCGCGGATGAGGTCGAACCGCTCTACGACATGGACGACGCCATGGGCCTGATCGGTCTGCTGCGCCCCTGCGGCTACGGCGTTCTGATCCAGGTCAACGACTGCGTCAGCATCCGCCTGACCGATGTGGGGCATCTGCTCGGCTCCGCGGCCATCGAGGTCTGGCTCACCGAGGACGGCGAGACGCACAAGATCACCTTCTCCGGCGACGTGGGCAACAGCGCGCAGGCCATTCTCCGGGACCCGCAGTTTGTGGAGGAGACGGAGTATCTGGTGCTGGAATCCACCTACGGCGACAGGCTGCACAGCGAGGAGCGCGTGGACTATGTGACCGAGCTCGCCAGGCGCATCCAGGCGGTGCTCGACCGCGGCGGCAACGTCATCATCCCGAGCTTCGCCGTCGGCCGCACACAGGAGATGCTCTACTTCATCCGCGAGATCAAGGAGCGCGCGCTGGTCACGGGGCACGGGGATTTCCCGGTCTATGTGGACAGCCCGCTCGCCGTCGAGGCGACCTCGGTCTTCCTCCAGTGCGACACGCAGTATGTGGACAACGAGATGCGCCGGCTGATCCGCTCCGGCGTCAATCCCCTCGTCTTCCCCGGCCTGGAGCTCACGGTCAGCCAGGAGGAATCACGCGATATCAACGAGGACAAGACGCCCAAGGTCATCCTCTCCGCCTCCGGCATGTGCGACGCCGGCCGCGTGCGCCATCATCTCAAGCACAATCTCTGGCGCAGGGAGTGCATGGTGCTCTTCGTCGGTTATCAGGCCGCGGGCACTCTGGGCCGCACGCTGGTGGACGGGGTCAAGCACGTCAAGCTCTTCAACGAGGACATTGAGGTCAACGCCCAGATCGACACGCTACCGGGCATCAGCGGCCACGCGGACAAGAACGGGCTGCTGCGCTGGCTGGGCGGCTTCCGGGAGAAGCCGAAGCTGGTCTTCGTCAACCACGGCGATCCCGACACGGCCGACGCCTTCACCGCCTGCCTCAACGACGAGCAGGGCTATACGGCCTTCGCGCCGTACAGCGGCACCTGCTTCGATCTGCGCATGGGCCAGTTCACGCGCATCACCGAGGCCCGGCCCATCGAGAAGAAGGGCGAGGGCGGCAGGGGCCGCAAGACGAGCCCGGTGTTCCTGCGCCTGGTGGCCGCGGCCGAGCGCTTGCTGCGCGTGGCGAAGAGCATCGAGGGCCGCGCCAACAAGGAGCTCGCCAAATACGCCGACGCGATCGAGAAGCTTGCCGAAAAGATGGAAAAATGAGCCTCCGCTTTTGCAAAACGCCGCTATTTCCCATTGACGAAACGGGTCGATTTATGTTAACATAATCTGTACCCATGTGCAGTCCGACATGGGCGGCGGAAGTCTCTGCGGGAGGAAATGCCTATGGCAAGAACAGAATACGAGCCCGGGAAAAATCTGGGCGAAGAGATAAAGGGCCTGGGCCGGCAGGCGGTTTTTGATCTGGTTCTGGAAGTCTGCAGAGTGATCCGCAGCGAGGCCGGAGACCGTTACCGCGGCGGCGTCTATCCGGAGAACCTGCGCCGGGACGCGGCGGGCGAGCTGGTCATCGGCGACGGGCGCGCAAGCGACTGGGACGGCCAGGAGCTGGATTTCATCGCGCCGGAGCTGTACTGGCACGGGAAAGAGAGCCAGGCTGCGGACGTCTATTCCACGGCTCTGCTGCTGTACTACGGGCTGACTGGCGGGAAGCTCCCCTTCGAGGGGGAGAGCAGCAACGCGCAGCTCACCCGCATGAGCGGCAAGGCCATCAAGGCCCCGAAGGGCTGCGGCCCCCGGCTGACCGAGGTCATCGAAAAAGCGCTGGCCTTCCGCGAGGAGGACCGCTACCAGAGCGTGGACGAGCTGGCCGTCATGCTGGACAGCTGCGCCGAGAACAAGTATCTCCGGGGTGAAGAGGCTGCGCGCGGCATCTTCCGCAAGGACGCCGGCGAACTGAGCGAAATGGAAAAAATGATGATGTCCATCATCGGCGGCGGGGAGCCGGAGGCGGATCCGCCCGCGGGCGAGGAGGAGAGTTCCCCCGCCGCGGAGGAGCCGGTCGAGGAACTGAGCGCCGAGGAGGCCATGGAGGAGATCCTGGCCGATCAGGCGCCGGAGCTCCCGGAGAAGGACTTGATCGCCGAGTCTGCCGAGGATCTGATCGCCGAGTTCTTCGGCTCGAAGCTGGTGGACGAGGAGGAGGCTGCGGCACACATCCACCCCGTCGTTCTGACGACGGTGGAGCCCGACGACGTGCGCGTCTATGAGCCGGGCAGGGACAAGCGCCAGCCCATCCCCATCCTGACCGAGGAGAAGAATCCGGAGCTGGCTCCCGTGGTGCCCCGCTATCAGCCCCGGCACGCGACGGTAAAGTACTCCGACGATCCGGAGCGCAGCCGTCAGATCGGCGAAGAGGTGCAGAAGCGCCGCAAGCGCCCCGTGCTGGCCGCACTGATCGTGTGCGTGCTGCTGCTGGGCGTGGCGGCCGCCGTACGCTTCGTCCTGCAGGAGATGAACAGGCCCGCCCCGAGCATCGGCAGCGTGACGATCAGCACGCCGACGCCCGATGAAAACGCCCCCCAGATGGGCGAAGACGGCACCGGAACCATCGCAGCCACTCCCGATCCGCAAAATACGGGCGTGCGCTACGAGGTCTTTGTGGACGACGCAGGCTGGTTCGACGCGCAAGCCAAGGCGGAGAGCCTCGGCGGGCACCTGGTCGTCATCACCAGCCCGAAGGAACTGGAAAAAGTGGCTGCAGCCATCGGCAAGGCCGGCCTCGCGCGCGCGTGGATCGGCTGCCGACGCGTCGACGGCCTGTATACATGGGAGACCGACGAATACATCAGCTACTATCCCTGGGATCAGGGCGAGCCCTCCGAGAAGGATGCCTATGACGGCGCCCCCGAGGACTTCATCATGCTCTGGAATCACAACGGATGGTGCTACAACGACAGCCGTCAGAACCCGGCCGGGGACTTTCCGGAGTACTACTCCGGCTCCATCGGCTTCGTGGTGGAATACGGCGTGGGGGAATGAATGATGACAGGTAAAGTGAGAAGAATTCTGCTCTTTCTGCTGACGCTGATCGTGCTCGGCGCGATCGCCTTCGCGCTCTATGCTCTGCGCGGGCTGGAGGGTCTGCCGCTGATCGGCGGGAAGGACAAGGAAGCCGTCGTGACCGAGGTGCCCGAGCCCGTCGAAGCGGAGACGCCGGAGCCGGAGGCGCTCGAAGACCCGGAGGCGGTCGAGGCGGAGACGCCGGAGATCCCGGCCGAAGCTCCCACCGCGGGTGAGGAGAACGTGAGCTCTACCCTTTCTGGCGCGCTGCACACGACAGCGGGCGATCTGCGCTACAAGTCCGAGATCCTCGACCCCGACAGCGGCGAGGAAAGCGACTCGGTCTCGCTGGGTCACGTGTACAGCAAGCACGGCAAGATCCGCGTGCAGTTCTTCCGGGCCGACGGCAGCGCTCTGCAGCCCCCGTTCGAGATGGAATACAGCAGCGAGAACCTCCACCAGGAGCCCCGCTGTCTGGATCTCAACGGTGACGGCTGCGACGAGCTGGTGCTCCGCCTGCACACCTATGAGGATGAGCGCGCCGTTCTGCTGCTCGTCTTCAACCCGGATACCGGCGCCTACGAACAGGCCTTCTTTACCCAGCCGGGCGTTCTGACCTGGGGCACAGACTTCGAGCCCGCCAGCGGCCGCTTCTGCTACCGCCACGGGGCCCCCGCCATCAGCTACGACTGCTTTGAGCTGCAGGACACGAGCCTGACGATGGTGCGCCGCCTGGTGGACGACCGCCAGAGCAGCGAGGACGAGCGCTTTACCGAGTACGAGGTGGTCGGCGACCGTCTCCTGATCGTCAAGGAGAAGGTGCCCGCCTCCGAAATCGACAAGGATTACTGGACTTTTGTGAATCTTGATTGATTGCCGCAGGGCGAAGCTCCCGCACCGGAGCTTCGCCCGCCCTGCGGTAAAGGAGAAAGAATGACCGAAACCAACCGGAAACTGCTGCGTTTTATCGACGCAAGCCCCACCGCGTGGCACGCCTGCGCAAACCTCATTTCCCGCCTCCGGGAGGAGGGGTATACCGAGCTGCGCGAGACAGAAGGCTGGGAGATTCGTCCCGGCGGGAAGTATTATGTCTGCCGCAACGCTTCGAGCCTGATCGCCTTCCGCGTGCCGGAGGGCGAATTCCCCGGCTTTCTGATGATGGCCGCGCACCTGGACTCGCCTCTGTTCAAGCTGCGCGGCAAGCCCGAATCCCCCTCCGCGGGCGTCTATACCCGTCTGAGTGTGGAGCGCTACGGCTCCATGCTCTGCGCTCCCTGGCTGGACAGGCCGCTGTCCGTGGCCGGTCGGGTCACGGTGCGCGAGGGCGGAAAGCTCGTCACGAAGCTTGTCAACATTGAGCGCGATCTCGCGCTGATCCCGAACCTGGCCATTCACATGGACCGCACGGCCAACGACGGCAGAAAGTACGACATCAAAGTCGACATGCTGCCCCTGTTCGGCAGCGAGAAGGCCGCGGGACGCATGGAGGCCATCGCCGCCGAAGCCGCCGGCGTCAGGCCGGAGGATCTGGTCTCCACCGACCTCTATCTCTATCCGCGTACTCCCGGCGTCTGCTTCGGTGCGGACGAGGAGTACATCGCCGCCCCCCGGCTGGACGACCTGCAGTGCGCCTTCGGCTGCTTTGAGGGCTTCCTCACGGCGCAGCCCGGGGGAAACGCCCCGCTGCTCTGCCTCTTTGACAACGAGGAGGTGGGCAGCACCACCAAGCAGGGCGCCAACTCGGACTTTCTGGCGGACGCGCTTCGGCGCATCTGTGAGGCGCTCGGGCGGGACTTCTACCGCAGTGTCTCTTCCAGCTTCATGGTCTCGGCGGACAACGCCCACGCGGTGCATCCCAATCACCCCGAGTACGCCGACAGCCAGGATCGCCCCGTGATCAACGGCGGTATCGTCATCAAGCACCACGCCAACCAGAAGTACGCCACCGACGCGGTGAGCGAGGCGGTCTTTGCGGAGATCTGCCGCAGGGCGGGCGTGCCGGTGCAGCATTACTCGAACCGCGCCGATCTGCTCGGCGGGGCCACGCTGGGCAATATCAGCACCTCCCACGTCTCCGTGGATTCGGTGGACATCGGCCTTGCTCAGCTGGCCATGCACTCCTGCTATGAGACCGCCGGCGCAGAGGACACGGATCATCTGATCCGCGCGGCCCGCGCCTACTATGAGAGCGGCTTTCACCGCACGCCGGAGGGCATCGAGCTATGAATACGGCAATTCCGAAGCGGCTTCTCGCCCTGCTTTTGTGTTTGATCCTGCTCTGCCCCGCCGCGGCCTTCGCCGAGGGCGAGAGCGCTCCCCCGACGGAAGAGGAGGATTACGGTATCCTCGACCCCGCCGCTCTGCAGCAGCTCGTTGACGACTACTGTGCGCGCAAAGGGCTGAGCAAGGAGAATTTGAGCGTCGGCTTCTGCTATACCGCCACCGGCGACACCTGGTACCACAATCCCGACGCCTGGTATTACAGCGCAAGCATGTACAAGGTGCCGGTGATGATGATCCTCGCCGAGCGCTACAAGGCCGGTGAGATCACCGACGAGACCCGGATCTCCGGCCTGACCCTCGCCGAGGCGAATGAGCTCATCCTGGTCTATTCCCATAACGATTACGCCCACGCGATGATGCACTACATCGGCACCGACGCCGAGTGCCGCACGCTGTATCAGAACTACGCGCAGCTCCCCAGGGAGTACTATGTGCAGGACTTCTACGATTACAGCTACTTTACCGCCCGCTTCATGACACAGGTGATGCAGACCCTGTACAACGAGCAGGACCGCTTCCCCAACGTGATCGAGCATCTGCTGCTGGCGCAGCCCGGGCAGTATTTCAAGGCCGCCATCACCGACGTGCCCGTCGCTCAGAAGTACGGCAACTACTGCGACTCCATGGGGCGGCAGTGGACGCATGACACAGGCATCATTTACACCGACAATCCCTTCATCCTGACCATCATGAGCAAGAACATGGGGCAGTCGGACGCGGTGGTGGCCGATTTCTGTCACGATTTTGAGGACTACGCCCGCACGCTGGACGCGGCGCTGCCCGCGTATCTGCAGGCGCAGCAGCAGGCGGCAGAGGAGGAAGCGCGCAGCCTCGCCGAGGAAGAGGAGCAGCGTCTTCTCGCCGAAGAGGCCGCCGTGCAGTCCGAGCCGAGCCTCGCGGAGGAGCCCGCCCCCGCGCAGGAAGAGCCCGCCCCCGCGCAGGAGGAGCCCGCCGCCGGACCCGACGTCCTGCCCGAAAGCCCCGCCCCCTCCGGCCCTGTCTATCCCCACGGGGCGAAACGGAGCGTGATGATCGGCTTTGCCGTCGTGTTCGTGCTGCTGCTGGCCGCTTTTCTGGTGGAGTACACAGCCTATTTGAGAGAAAGACGCTATGCCCGTTCCGCCCGCTCCCGGAGAGGGCGCTGACCGAGATTGGAAACCAGACTTATGAAAAGAAGCATTTGCATCCTGCTTGCGCTTGCGCTGCTGCTCGGCTGCACAGCCTGCGGAAGCTCCGGCCGTGTCGGCCGCTTCCGCATCATCAGAACGCTCGTTAAGCAGGACTATTCCCTCGCCTTCCGGGTCGGCGACCCGACGAAGGACTATGTGGATGCCGCGCTGAAGGTGCTGATGGCCAGAGGAGCGGTGGATGAGCTCGCCGTGAAGTGGTTCGGTGAACGGATCATCCGTTTCGACCGGGATCCGGACGCGCTGGAAAAGCTGCAGAAGGACGGCGAGATCGCGCCGCGCGATCTGATCGTCGGCGTGGATCTGAGCAGTTATCCGATGGCCTATCTGACCAAGGACGGACAGTTCTGGGGCTTTGACATCGAGCTGTCCATGACCGTCGCCTCTCTGCTCGGCTGGAACCTGATCATCCAGCCCATCGAAAAAGATAACGTATACATCGAGCTCTCCTCCGGCAATATCGACGTCGCCTGGGGCGGCGTCGCCCTGGACGAGAAAGAGCTCAAGGAAGATCAGTACTCCCAGCTCGGCCCCTATGTACACAATGATATCGTCATTGCCGCCCGCATCGACAGCTTCATCTTCAACAACATGATGCTCTCCGGAAAGCGGCTCGCCATGTGCTCGACCGCAGAGGCCATGGACGCGCTCAACACCGATCCGCGTCTTGTCCGCCGTCTCGGACAGATCTCCCGCTTCGCAGAGGGCACGGACGCCTGCTTCCATTCCCTGTTCAGCGGTGAATCCGACGTGGTCCTCATCGATACGATGGCGATCTATTACGTCAACTGTCATTGAAAAACAGGCAGCAAAAAACCGGCCCGAGGGCTTCTCACCCTCAGGCCGGTTTTTATGCTTTTCGGGACCTCAGCAGCCGCAGCCGCATCCGCCGCCGCAGCCGCAGTTCTCGGAACCGTCGGAGCCGCAGGAGCAGCCCTCCCCCTCTTCGGAGCCGCAGTGGCAGCCGCCGCTGCAGGAGCAGGCGCCGCCCGGCGTGACGGGCAGCTGGCCCGTGACCAGCAGGTCCGCCGCGGTGTCCGCGTCGCCGGAATAGCCCGCCACGGGGACGATCCCGTAGCTGAGCAGCAGCGCCTTGGCTTCGCCGCCCATATTGCCGCAGATGACCGCGGCCACGCCCTGTTCGCGCATCAGATCGGCCATGGCCTCGTGGCCGTGCCGATCCCCCGTCTCGATCAGGGTCTTCGTGCATTCATGGACATACTCGCCGTATTCGTAGATCGCGAAGGTCTCACAGTGCCCGAAGTGGCCGTAGATCTCGCCGTTTTCGTATGCGACCGCAACTTTCATGTCTTACTCCTCGATTTTGAGATTCTGTTCGATCACGTCCGCCATCGGGGCGATCTTGTCGCCGGGGACGGACTCGACCTCGCCCGCGTCCACCATAGCGGCAACGGCAGGGTCGATGGGCAGCTTTGTAAAGTGCTCGATGCCGAAGCTCGCCGCCACGGCCTCGACCTTGCTGTCGCCGAAGATGTTGTGTTCAGCGCCGCAGTCGGGGCAGCGGAAATAGCTCATGTTCTCCACGATGCCGAGCACGGGCACGTTCATCATGCCCGCCATGTTCACGGCCTTGGACACGATCATGC
>CAMJQX010000012.1 GCA_946408145.1 uncultured Clostridia bacterium | reverse complement strand
GGTGGTCGATGATCTCCAGGATCTCCACCTGCTCCAGCCCGGGGACGGACTGGGCCGCCTCGTTGTGGTCGACCAGCACGACCTGCTTGCGCCGCGGTTTGAGCAGATGGAAGCGGGAGATGGTGCCCACGACCTGATCGTTCTCATCCAGCACGGGATAGCTGCGGAAGCGGCTTTTGAGCATGATCTCCTTCGCGTCGTCCAGATAGTCGCTCAGGTGGAAGGAGAGGATGTCGCTGCGCTTGCTGATGCGGGATACCGGCAGCGCGTGGTAGACGAGGCGGGAGGCCATGCGCGCCGAGAGCGGCGTGGAGATGATGACGGTCTTCTCGCTGCGCGACCACTCGGGATGCACGTCCGCGCGGCAGAGGATCACGCAGTTGGCGCCGCAGGCGATGGCGCGCTCGACGACCTCGGGCTGATCGCCGCAGATCAGGATGCTGTTCGGACTGGACAGAGCCGCGTCCTCGTAGTGGAGCGGCAGGGCGATGTACACCTCGCCCGAGACGCTGTCGCGCTCGAGCTGATACTCGTTGACCAGCGTGCCCTCCAGCACGCTCAGGAGGTTGAAGACCGGCACGTCTTCGATGTGGTTTTCATTGAGCGTCTGCATGTCGAAGGAGGCGACGTCGCCCGCGGAGAGCATGCCGAAGAGATGGCCGTCTTCGTCCACGATGGGGACGACGTTGATCGAGCCCTGCGCCATGGTCTGCCAGGCGAGGTGGACGGTCACGGAGTTGTTGAGCGCGGGCGTGCGGTCATAGTCCAGATCCCGGATCTGCGTGCGCATGTTCTTGATATAGGGGGGCGGCTCCATCCCGAAATGATCCAGCAGGCGCTGGGTCTCATCGTTGATGGCGCCGATGCGCACGGCCTTGTATTCCCGGTCGCCGAGGGCGTTTCGCAATTGGGCGTAGGCCATGGAGGCCACGATCGAGTCGGTATCGGGATTGCGGTGGCCGGTAACATAGATATCGCTCATAAGATGCTCCTTTGCTGGTCGTTTATCATATCCTGTGTTTCCATTATACGTGCTGTAAAGCCCGTTTGCAAGGCATTTCGCCTCATAAAGTCATTAGAATCAGAATTAGAAAAAGGAAGGGCGAGAGATGAAGAAAAAGCTCCGACTGCTTTTGGCGCTGCTGCTGTGCGCCGCGCTGCTCAGCGGCTGCGCCGCCGTGCCGCTGACCGGCCTGTTCGGCAATATCATAGACAGCCTGTTCGATGAGATCCCGCATTTTGACGAGATGGTCTACGAACGGCCGCAGGCTGCGCTCGACGATATCGAGCGCAATCTTGTGAGGCTTGAGAAGGCCTTTGCAGGCGGCGCCTCCTTCCGCGCGGTGACGCGCCTGCTCGACCGCTGCTATGAGGATTACTACCATTTCGACACCATGTACTGTCTGGCCGAGATCCGCTCCTGCTGCGACATGAGCGACGCGTACTACGCCGAGGAACTGGCCTGGTGCCTCGACGCCTACTACGACCTGCAGGACATGATGGAGGACATGTACTATCTCTGCGGCGGCTCGCCCATGGCGGAGCGGCTGGAGCGGGACTATTTCTGGGAGGGCTTTGCCGGCGAGTATGCCGACGCCTCTCTGTCCATCTACAACGACGAGAGCCTTGCGCTGATGCACCGCGAGAGCGCCCTGCTGTCGGAGTACCGCGAGCTGACGGCGAGCCCGAGCGTGACGCTCGGCGACGGGCGGGAGGTCGATCTCTACAGCTATCTGGCAGAGGCGGACGAGAAGGGATACTGGGAGGCGCTGATGGCCTACTACCGCCAGTATAACGCCGAGATGAGCCGGCTCTACATCGAGCTCGTCAAAACCCGGCAGGAGCTCGCCGCCGTCCTGGGCTATGACAGCTACGAGGATATGGCCTACGAAGACAGCTTCGCGCGCGACTATACGCCGGAGCAGGCGGCGCGCTATCTGAGCGAGGTCCGTGAGAGCATCGTCCCGCTCTATGAGGAGCTCGACGACTGGGCGGTGGATTACCCCTGGCTGGAGGAAGCGGAGCTCGTCGAGATCCTGCGCCGCGGGACGGAGGCCATGGGCGGCGAGGTCGAGGAGGCCTTCCGCTTCATGGATCACTACGAACTGTTCGACGTGAGCCTGAGCGAGAACAAGGCGGGCAAGTCCTTCCAGACCTATCTCAGCGATTACTGCGCGCCCTTCGTCTTTCTCGACCCCTACGGGGACGACTCGGACGTCCTGAGCTTTGCCCATGAGTTCGGCCATTTTCTGGACGCCTACGTCAATTACAACGCCGGCGAGAGCATCGACGTGGCGGAGGTCTTCTCCCAGGCCATGGAGTTTCTGATGCTCGACTACGCCGATGGCGCGCTGCCGGAGGAGAGGCTGGAGAACCTGCGGCGTCTCAAGTGGTTGGATACGCTGGAGCTCTATGTCCAGCAGGCCTCCTTCGCCGCCTTCGAAAAGGAGGTCTACGCCGCCGATCCGGAGCGGCTGGACGCCGACTTCCTCAATGAGCTCTCCCTGCGGGTCGCCGTCGATTACGGCTACTACGACGGGTACAGCGAGGAGTACTACGCCCTGAGCTGGATCGACATCGTCCACTTCTTTGAGCAGCCCTTCTACGTGGTCAGCTACCCGGTGTCGAACGATCTGGCGCTGCAGATCTGGGAGCTGGAGCAGAACGAGCCCGGCGCCGGGCTGCGGAAATATCTGGAGGCCCTGCCGCGGGATTACGACGGCATGATCGCCACCGCCGAGGCCGCGGGACTGGAGAGTCCCTTCGCCGAAGGCCGCGTCGCGAAAACGGCGGAGGATCTGCGCCGGAACCTCGGGCTGAGCCCGGCGCTGGCGGCGTGAGGAGCTGGTCAGGATAAAGTTTTCAGTTTTCAGGTGACGGGAGTAGCGCCAAGTACCTAGCGCCTAGGAGGCGGGAGACGTGATCGCAGGGGCTGACGCCCCCGGCAGCCCGCCGCTCCGCGCCTGTAGCGGACAGTATCCTGTGTCGTCCCGCTTTCTCCTTGTAGGGGCCGTTCACGAACGGCCCGCAAATATCGGCCTATGCACCGCAGCGGCGGGCGCTTCGTGAAGCGCCCCTACGGTGTCGCCGTGTTTTCAATCGTGCGCGTAGGCGGGGCTCGCCCCGTCCGGCGGGACAAGCTATCCTTGCATCAAGAAAGTGAGGCGGATCCGCAGAAATGTGCGGATCCGCCTCACGCTTTCTTTATGATTTCGAAAACTGCCGCCGGGAGGGCACGAGGCCCTCCCCTGCGTCAGCATCCGGGATTCAGGACATGCTTTTGCGGCGCGGCCTTGCGTTATTGTCTGCACATCAGCTGAAGCGCAGGACCTGCTGCGTCTTCAGACCGGTGGCGGAGAAGGTGGCGAAGTCGAGCGTGGTCAGCGCCTCGGCCTCGGGGTAGTCGCCGCGGACGATCTCCAGCAGGCGGGCCTGCAGCTCCTCGTCGACGAACTGGCGGGCATAGCCCGTGTCATAGACGTTCAGGAACCAGGGAGAGGTCACGACGATGCGGCTCGGGATGATCTGGTAGAAGTTCATCGGGGACTGGCAGAGATAGGCGTAGAGAGCGTCGTCGTCCATCGCGGCGAGCTGCGCGGTGGTGTCGAGCGTCTCAAAGTAATAGTGGGCCTTGGCGACATAGACGGGGACCTCCTCCTCGCTCAGCTCGGCGAAGTGGATGGCCTTGTAGGTGCCGGTGATCTGCACGCCGTAGCTCATGAAGTAGCTGGGCAGGACGGGCAGGGCCTCGGAGCAGACGTCGCCCGCGCGGATCTGACGGGTCCAGTAGAGGTCGACGTTGGGGTTGATGTTCATGTTGTTGAGCTTGGCGGTGTTGGTCTCGCTGGAGCCGAAGAGGGTCAGGTCGGCCGGGTCGAGAACGTACTCGACGCTGCCGATGGTGGGGATGTTGTTGACGGAGGTGGCGATCTGGTACATCTCGCGGTAGTTGCCCTCGGCGCCCTTGAGGTATTCGAGGATCAGCTCTTTCTTCACATCGTCGGGAAGCTCGACGTCGCCGAAGTTGATGCCGCCCACGCCGGACTCGGTGGCGGAGGTCACGACGTCGACCGGGGCGCTGCCCTTGCCGTAGCCCGCGGCCGCGGCCCAGGCGTCGAGGTCGATGTCCGCGCCGATGGCCTGCAGGTAGGCCTGCGCGGCGGCGGCGAGGATCGCGTTGCTGGTGGCGGTGGCGCCGGAGACGCCGTCAACGGAGACGGTGTTCTGCTCCACCATGGCGGCGGGCAGATCGGTCAGGGCCTGACGGCCGACGGTCTCCTCGGCCTTGTCGGTGGAGGCTTCGGCGGCGGTGATCACGCCGTCCTCCACGGTGACGGAGACGGTGACGGTCTCATCCAGACCGGGGGCGGAGGCGCTGCCGGTTTCGGCATAGGCGGCGGCGCCGCAGCCGAGCAGCATGACGGCGGTCAGCACAAACGCGAGGGCAAGTTTCAGCTGTTTCATGATGACATTCCTTCCTTTTTCCTTATTATTCGAAATCCGGCGCGTGCCGTGATTTTCTTAAGCATATTTTAACCCAGATCGCCGATCCTGTCAATGGCGGGAGAGAGCAAAACGCGGGGCTGTTGCCCCGCGCTTTGCCTGTGGCGTTCAGGCGTGTTCTTCGCCGCCCAAAGCCCCCGTCAGTACGGCGGCGGCCCGTTTCAGGGCGAGCGCGAGCAGGAGCGACGCGGCGAAGCAGGGCAGCGCATAGCTCAGCCCCACGCCGTCGGAGCTCTTGAAAACGCTGCGCATGGACAGGTACAGGCTTTCGTAGATCAGGTAGATCTCCAGTGAATACTCCCCGAAAAAGCCCAGCACGCGCCGAAGGCAGCGGCCGCGCGCATGCGCATCCAGCCAGCTCAGCGACAGGACCATCAGGAGTGCCAGCGGCAGATAGAGATAGCGCCAGACGAATTTGAATCCGGCCGGGAGCCTGAGGCGATACAGGAAGCACAGCCAGGCGAGCGCGAGCAGAAGCGCCGCCGGCCCTGTCCAGCCGGGGAGCCGATCGCCCCGCAGGCTGCGCTTGCCGACCCACGCGCCCAGCACAAAGACAGGGATACGGGTGGTGCCGATCTCGATCTGGTAGAAATAGTCCGGCGCAAAGCGCCGCAGCAGCAGCGACAGAGCGACCGACGCCGCCGCGAGGCCCAGCGCGGCGGCGAGATCGAAGCGCGCCAGCAGCCTGTGGATCAGAGGGTAGAGCAGATAGAGCAGCAGCAGGAAGGAACAGTACCAGAAGCGCCAGCAGCGGCAGCCCGGGAGGAAAAAGCCGTAGAGAAAGGCGTCGGCACAGTACGCGCGCAGACTGTCGGCCCCGTTCAGAGCGGTAACGAGGATCGAAACGATCAGCGTCGCGGGCAGCACGCGGCGGAAGCGCCGCCCGTAGAAGGGGAGGACGGCGCCGTCTCTGCTCAGGGAATGATACAGCCCGAAGCCGGACAGGAACAGGAAGAAATCCACGCCGCAGTTGCCGATGGTGCGCAGAAAGGCCAGCGGCTCCGCCAGACCGAGCAGCTGCAGGGTCTGAGAGTCGGCAAAGGCCAGATATTTGGAATGAAAGAACGCGACCCAGAGCGTCGCGAAGCCCATGATCAGCCTGCGCGAATCGCCGATCCGGCGCAGAGAGAGCGGAGTGTTCATACGGCAGTCCCGATCCAATCGTGAGGATACAGTCATTATAGTATGGATCGCGGCAACATTCAACCGCGAATCTCCTGCGTGCTGAAGCGGGGCGGCAGCGGATCATGGAGAAAAGACGGCGTGGTCGGTTAAACGTTTTCGTATGCCGCAATAGCCTGCTCCGGTACGTTTTTGGTGGAATGAATTGACAGTTCACACGTTTTTGTCGCTATATTACAGTTTTTATATCAAAAATTTGGCGATTTTGCCCAAGAACGAATCCCGAGCGAAGCCGGAGGCCGTTTTCCTGCTTCCGACGATGTAAGATTCAATAAAAAATCTGAAAAAAAGTCTTGATTTTTTCAATTCTATGGTTTAATATCAAAGCGGGAGGCTAAGTTAAACGATTACTAAGCTTTCCGCGGCCAACACCGAAACCCCCGTTTTCGACCCCGAGCACCGAGTCTTTTCCACGCAGGCATTCCCCGAATTTCCCCAAATCGGTATTTTCATTTTAGTGAAAATAAATTTTTAAGGAGGAATCCCCATGAAAAAAGTCCTGGCAGCCCTGATGGTGCTGGTCATGCTGGCGGCCCTCGTCTTCTCCGTCCCCGCGTTCGCAGACGACACGCCGGAGCCCATCACCCTCACGGTCTTCCGCGGCGACCCCGGTGACCAGCCCGCGGAGGACAACAAGATCTATCAGAAGATCGAAGAAGAGTTCGGCGTCAAGTTCGAGTTCGAATTTCTCGCCGGCGACCTGGATGAGAAGCTCGGCCTGATGCTCGCCGGCGGCGATTATCCCGACCTGTTCGACGGCGGCAACAGCGCGGACCTGCTGATCTCCAACGGCGCCCTGATCAACCTGCTCGACTATGTCAGCCCCGAAAAGACGCCTCGTCTGTGGGCCCATATCGAGCCGCAGCTTGCCCGCATCATCGAGAAGGATGAGGCCGGCAACGACGTCATGTACATCATCCCGAACTACGGCCTTGCCGACGGCGAGCAGATCGTCAACAGCGTCAACGGCCCCGCGTTCTTCGTGCAGAAGCAGGTCCTCGAGTGGGCCGGCTATCCCCAGATCCACACCCTGAATGAGTACTTCGACCTGCTGGACGCCTTCATCGAGGCCAATCCCACCGATGAGAACGGCACCCCGTACACCGGCTTCGACATCCTGTGCGAAGGCTGGCGTCACTTCTGCCTCATCAACCCCGTTCAGCACCTGATGGGCCGTCCGAACGACGGCGAGGTCCTGGTCGATGTCAGCACGCCCGACTTCTACACCGAGACCTTCATCGACAAGCCCTACGCGAAGGCCTACTACCAGAAGCTCAACGAGCAGTTCCACAAGGGCCTGATCTCCAAAGACACCTTCGTCATGAACTATGACCAGTACATTGCGGCTCTGTCCAGCGGCACGGTCCTCGGCATGTTCGACCAGACCTGGGACTTCAACACCGCCACCTTCGCTCTCCAGGACGCCAACATGTACAAGAACACCTACGTGGCTCTCGGCCTTGTTTATGACCCCGAGTATGTGGACGGCAGGGAGATCGAAGAGCACTATGTCAACGGCTCTCTGCCCAACATCCGCCGCGGCTTCGGCATCTCCGTTTCCTGCGAGTGCCCGGAGCGCATCGTGGCCATGTGGGAAGAGATGATGTCCGACGAGTGGCAGCTCCTCTTCAACTGGGGTGTTGAAGGCGAGGACTACTACATCGAGGACGGCCGTCTGATGATGACCGACGAGCAGTACAGCAACTCTCTCAACGCCAACTGGAAGCTCCACAACAAGGCGGAAGCCTTCACCCAGAGCAGCCCCAAGAAGCAGGGCTGGATCCTTGACGGTCCTCTCGCCGGCAACTGCTGGGAGCCGGGCAACCAGCCCGAGATCGTCTTCGGTCAGATGAGCGAGTACGACAAGGAGTTCCTGAGCAACTACGGTTACAAGAAGTTTGCCGATTTCGTCAATCCTCCCATTGAGCTCGCTCCTTACGGCGAGGCCTGGCAGATCGACTACACGCCCGTTGACATCGCGCATCAGGACTTCCTGGACATCCAGGACAAGATGCTGCCCGAGCTGATCATGTGCGATCCCGCCGACTTTGACGCGCTGTGGGATTCCTTCGTGGAGCAGATCACTCCCTCCGCCACCGAGTTCGGCGAATACATGTGGGGCGCTGTCCAGGCTGAGGCTGCAAAGGTTCTGGGCTAAGTCCGCAAAAGGGATAGGGAACTAAATCGAACAGCTTTCAGTTCCTCTACGAAATAATACCTGCCTAAGGCAACATGGCAGAGGGGAGGATGTCTCAAAGCACCCTCCCCTCTGCTGCATTGATCTACTCTTTCTTTATTTGAGGAGTACCGCTATGGACAGCATTGCGATTCAAAAAGAAAACAACAGCGGCGGTCCGAAAAAAGCGAGCTTCGGAAAGAAGCTTTCGAGACAGTGGCAGCTCGTGCTGATGTCCGTCCCGATGATCTGCTATGTGCTGCTTTTCAACTACGGACCCATGTGGGGTTGGATCACCGCGTTTCAGGATTATAAACCCAAGCTCGGCATCTCCGGGAGCAAATTCGTCGGCTGGAAGAATTTTATCTGGCTCTTCAAGCGCGCGGATTTCCTGCAGAGCATCCGCAACACGCTCGGTATGAGCGTCATCAACCTCGTGTTCGGCACCGTGACGGCCATCCTGCTGGCCATCCTGCTCAACGAGGTGCGCCACACCGGCTTCAAGCGCTTCGTCCAGACGATCACCTACCTGCCGCACTTCCTGAGTATGGTCATCGTCGTCGGCATGGCGCAGAACGTCTTTGCCAGCAACGGCCCGATCAATCAGATGCTGCTCAATCTCAAGCTCATCAAGGAGCCGATCTTCTTCCTGGGGGAAGGGAGCATGTTCTGGTGGCTGGTCGGCGTCATCAACGTCTGGAAAGAGGTCGGCTGGAACACCATCATCTACATCGCGGCCATGACGGCGATCGACCCCACGCTCTACGAGGCCGCGGTGATCGACGGCGCGGGCCGCTTCAACCGGATCCGCTACGTCACGCTGCCGGGCATCAAATCCACCTTCGTCATCCTGCTGATCATGAACATCGGCCGTCTGATGGAGGCGGGCTTTGAGCTCCAGTACCTGCTCAGCTCTCCCCTCACCATCGACTGGGCGCAGACCATCGACATCTTCGTGCTGAAATACGGCATCTCGAAGCAGCAGTACGGCGTGGCCACGGCCGCAGGCATGTTCAAGAGCATCGTCGCCATCATCCTGCTCTTCGGCGCCAACACGATCGCCAAGAAGCTCGACGAGAGCACGCTGATCTGAGGAGGGGAAGAAGATGAATCCGATCAAAGAAAGAAGAATCAAGCAGGACTGGCTGTTCCCGCTGGTCAATACGATCTTCCTGATCCTGCTGATGTTCATTACCCTCTACCCGGTCATCAACACCGTCGCCTATTCCTTCAACGACGGCATCGACGCCCTGCGCGGCAACATCGGCCTTTGGCCGAGGAAGTTCAGCCTGGAGAGCTACAAGAGCATCCTGTCGGACAAGTCCGTTTTCATGGCCGCCTGGATCTCCGCCTCGAAGACCGTGCTCATCACCCTCCTGAACCTCTTCTGGACGAGCATGCTGGCCTACGCGCTCTCCCGCAAGGAGTTCGTGTTCCGCAAGCTCTTCACGGTCATCATGGTCCTGACCATGTATGTAAACGCCGGCCTGATCCCGAACTACCTGCTGATTTCCAAAACGCTGAACCTGCGCAACACCTATCTGGTCTATATCATCCCCTCGATGTTCTCCTGCTTCAACATGATCGTCATCCGGACCTATATCTCCAACCTGCCGGACGCGCTGATCGAATCGGCCAGGATCGACGGCGCGGGGGACTTCCGCATCTTCTGGCAGATCATCTTCCCCCTGTGCAAGCCGGTGCTTGCCACGGTGGCCCTGTTCGTCGCGGTCGGCAGCTGGAACAGCTGGTTCGACACCTATCTGTACAACGGCCAGAAAAAGGATCTGTACTCCCTGCAGTACATCCTGAAGATGAAGCTCGCGACCACGCAGCAGAGCGCCAACGCCGCCAAGACGACCGCGGAGGCGATCTCGACGCTCGGCCTGACCACGCCGATCACGATCCGCTGCGCGATCACGGTCATCGCCGCGGTCCCGATCATCATCGTCTACCCCTTCCTGCAGAAATACTTCGTTACCGGCATCGCGCTCGGCAGCGTCAAGGAATGATCCTGCTCCGATTGAGGTGAAGCAGATGAAAAGACAATGGCCGCTCGATACCGCGCTGTCCTTCGACCCCTATTTCGGGGAGCCGGACCGGGACGGCGATACGGGCTATGAGCTCCTGCCGGACGGGAAGGTCTTCGTCCGCGTCAAGGCGCCGAACGCCTCCCGCGTCGTGCTCGACCGCTTCGGCACGGAATTTCCGCTGGAGCGCGCCTCCGGGGAAATGTGGGAAGGCACGCTCGACATGGGCACGGGCTTTCTTTACTTTTTCCTGAAGATCGACGGGGCGGACGTGCTCAGCCACGCCTTCCCGATCGGCTACGGCTGCTGCCGGCCGATGAACTTCTTCGACGTTCCGGTCCCGGGCGAGGACTGGGACAGACTCGATGACATCCCGCACGGGAGCGTCACGAGACAGTATTTCCCCTCCTCCGTCACCGGCAAGCACGAGATTTGCCTCGTGTACCTGCCGCCCGCCTTTGACTGGCGGAAGCAGTACCCGGTGCTGTACCTGCAGCACGGCTACGGTGAGAACGAGACCGGCTGGATCTATCAGGGCCACGCCGGCCGGATCGCCGACCGCCTGCTGTTCGAGGGCCGCATGGAGGAGTGCATCATCGTCATGGGCAACGGCATGGTCCGTGTCGAGGGCGTGGATGAGAAACAGCTGATCCAGCGCGCCCTGTTTACGGAGCTGCTCGTGGCCGACCTGATCCCCTTCATCGAGGCAAAATACCCGGTGAAGACGGACAAGTGGAGCCGCGCGATGGCGGGACTGAGCATGGGCAGCTACCAGACCAGCCTCGTCACCTTCGCGCATCCGGAGCTCTTCGGCTATGCCGGCCTCTTCAGCGGCTTCCTGCGCGCGCCCTGGGGTGAGGAGCCGAGCGATCGCCTGGCCATGCTGGACGATCCCGAACGCTTCCGTGAGAGCTTCCGCGTCTTCTACCGCGCGATGGGCACGGAGGATAAGTTCTTCGACAGCTTTGAGAAGGACGACGTCTTCCTTGCGGAAAAGCAGGTCTCCATGATCCGCAAGACCTTCCCCGGCGGGCACGACTGGGGCGTGTGGCGCAGATGCCTGCACGACTTCCTGCCGCTGCTGTTCAAGTAAAAAAGTACCTGGAAGGACGCGTTGCGAAATGCGAAACCCTGTCATTCCGAACCAGTGACCGACGTCACTGGTTCGGGAATCCGTATCTTTAACGAGGGATGACGGATTGCCGCGGCCAGTGTGCGCACTGGCCGCGCAATGACAGACGCATTTTGCAGCGCTCCCTTTTTCGATGAGGGAAACACCATGAGCTTTCTCTGCCGGGAGGTCCTGCCCGACGTTTTTCATATCGAGGACGCGCTCGGCGTGTGCATGACCCTGCTGCGCGGCAGCCGGGAGGCCCTGCTCATTGACGCCGGCTTCGGTCTCGAGGACGCGGCGGCCTTTGCCGCGTCGCTGACGGACAGGCCGATCCGTCTTCTGCTGAGCCACGGCCACTACGACCACGCGCTCGGCGCCTGCTGGTTCCCGGAGGCGGAGATCTTCGACGAGGACTTCCCGCTCGCGCGGGAGCACGCGGGCCTGTTCTGGAGACGGCGGGCGCTGGACGAGGCCGTTCGGCGGGGGATCGCGGCGAGCGAAGACTATCTCACCCGCCCGCTGCCGCCGCTGAAAAGCCTGCGGGAGGGGACGGTCGAGCTCGGCGGGCTCTCGGCGCGGGTCATGCGCTGCCCGGGGCATACGCCCGGCTCCGCCGTGTTCTATGTGCCGGAGCGCGAGCTGCTGCTGACCGGGGACGACTGGAACCCCTGCACCTGGCTCTTCTTCCCGGAGGCCCTGCCCGCGAGGGACTACCGCCGGAACATGCTTGAGCTGCTGGCACTGCCCTTCCGCCGCGTGCTCTGTCCGCATCGGACGGAGCTCTATGACAGGGACATGCTCGAGAGCTTCCTTACGGGCCTGACGGACGCGGCGCTGCTCGCGGCAAAGCCGGTGGACACCGGCGCCTGGCTGGGGATCCGCACGCTGGTGGCGGAGCCCGCGCCGGGCCAGTGTCTGGTATTCGACGCGGCGAAACTCGCCGGAAATGAGGAGATATGAACAGAGAGACGACATGGAGAGACTATCCCGCGTGGCTTGCCGCCCTGCCGCGGCCCGTGCCCGCGGAGCTGTCGAGCCCCGCGGAGCTCGCCGCCTTCGAGGCGGAGAGCTACACGGAGAGCTGCGGCGGCGCGCCGCGCTTCCGATTTGTCTGCGAAAAGGAGCTCGGAGAGGGCTATCGGATCGAGCGGCCAGACCCGGACACGCTCGTGATCCGCGGCGGGGAACAGGGGCTCCTGTACGGGACCTATGAGGCGATCTTCGACCTGGTCTGCGGCAGCGCTTTTCCGGCGGGCGTACAGCGCCCCGCCTGCGCGCTGCGCATGCTCGACTCCTGGGACAATACGGACGGCAGCGTCGAGCGCGGCTATTCGGGCCGCTCCCTCTGGTTCGAGGGCGGCGCCTTCCGCTATGAGCCGGAGCGCATCCGCCAGCTCGCTCGGATGCTCGCGAGCGCGGGCATCAACGTCCTGTGCATCAACAACGTGAACGTGGACCCCACGGCCCGCACGCTGATCGGGCCCCTGCTGCCGGAGACCGCCGCGTTCGCGCGGCTCCTGCGCCCCTTCGGCGTACGCCTGATGCTGTCGATCGACTTTGCCGCGCCGATGTTTCTGGGCGATCCCGACGGCGGCTGGGAGGGAGAACCGCTGCCGACGGCGGATCCGCTCGATGACGGCGTCCGCCGCTGGTGGGAACGCTGCGCCGCGCGGATCTATGAGGCGATCCCGGACTTTGCGGGCTTTCTGGTCAAGGCCGACAGCGAGCATCGGCCCGGCCCCAACACCTACGGCCGGAGCCACGCCGAGGGCGCCAACATGCTGGCCGCCGCGCTCGCCCCCCACGGAGGCGTGCTGGTCTGGCGCGCCTTCGTATACAACTGCATGCAGGACTGGCGCGACAGCAAGACGGACCGCCCCTGCGCGGCCTACGATCTCTACGCCCCGCTGGACGGACAGTTTGCGGACAATGTGATCCTGCAGGTGAAGTACGGCCCCTATGATTTTCAGGTGCGCGAGCCGATCTCCCCGCTGCTGCTCGGTATGCGGAGGACGCATCTGGCGATCGAGCTGCAGCCGGCGCAGGAGTACACCGGCCAGCAGATCGACCTCTTCGCGATGCCGCCGATGTGGCGCGAACTCTTCGACCAGCTGGGCCGGGGCGGCGTCCGCGCGGTCGCGGGCGTCAGCAATCTCGGCCGGGACGACTGCTGGACGGGCCACCCCTTCGCCGCGCTGAACCTCTACGCGCTCGGCCGCTTCGCCTGGGACCCGGAGCAGGAGCCGGAGGCGCTGATCCGCCGCTGGCTGCGCCTGAGCGGCTATGCGGAGGACGAGGAGGTCCTGACGCCTCTCCTCCTGCGGAGCGGACGCACCTACGAAAAATACACCGCGCCTCTGGGCCTCTGCTGGATGCTGAGCCCGGAGGGACATTACGGTCCCAGCCCCTGGGGCTATGAATTCATGGTCTGGGGCACCTACAACCGGGCGGACCGGGAGCGGGTGGGCGTCGACCGGACGGCGGCGGGGACGGGCTTTCTGCTGCAGTACCCGCCGGAGCTCGCCGCGCGATACGAGGATCCCGTCGCCTGCCCGGACGAATACCTGCTGTTTTTCCACCGCCTGCCGTACAGCTTTCGGATGCGGGACGGGAGAACGCTGATCCAGCGCATCTACGACGACCACTTCGAGGGCTATGAGGAGGTCCTGCGCATGCAGGAGACCCTGGCATCGCTGCACCTGCCCGAACGCGACCGTGAGATCGTGACCCGGCGCATGGAGAAGCAGCGCCTCAACGCCCGCGAATGGCGCGACGTGACCAATACCTTCTTCCACCGGCTCAGCGGCGTCCCGGACGCGCACGGGCGGAAGATCTACGACTGAAAAGGATCAATTTCGATAAAGTGAGGGAAGGCCAATGAGAAAAGCAGAGACCTATTATGTGGATATCCACGCGCCGGCGGAGGGAACGGGCAGCAGAGAGCGCCCCTTCCGGCACATCGGCGACGCGGCGCGCATCGCCCTGCCCGGCGATGAGGTCGTGGTGCTGCCCGGCGTCTACCGGGAGTATGTCAATCCGTTCCACGCCGGGACGGAGGACGCGCCGATCGTATATCGCTCGGCGGAAAAGCGCGGCGCCGTGATCACGGGGGCGGAGCTCCTGAGCGGCTGGAAGCATTACGAGGGGGAGGTCTGGACCGCCTCGGTCGACAACGGCGTCTTCGCCGACTACAACCCCTACACGACCTTTGTCTACGGCGACTGGTACTTCGCCCCGAAGGTCCGGCACACCGGCTCGGTCTTTCTCAACGACCGCATGATGTACGAGAGCGTTACGCTTGAGGAGTGCCTCGCCGGGGAGGCGGACCCCTACGCCTTCAAGGCCGAGGAATCCCGCTATAAGTGGTTCTCCCGGCAGGAGGACGGCAGGACCGTCTTCTTCGCAAACTTCCGCGGGAAGGACCCCAACCGCGAGAAGGTCGAGATCAGCGTGCGCCGCAACTGCTTCATGCCGGACAAGAACGGCGTGAACTACATCACCGTCAGCGGCTTCGAGATCACCAAGGCCGCCACGACCTGGGCGCCGCCCGCCGCTTATCAGGACGGCATGATCGGCCCGCACTGGTCGAAGGGCTGGATCATCGAGGACTGCGAGATCTCCAACAGCCGCTGCTGCGGCATCTCCCTCGGCAAGTACCGCGACCCGGAAAACGACATGTATTTCACCACGCGGCACGTGAAGAGCCCCACGCAGATGGAGCGCGACGCCGTCTGCCGCGGGCAGTACCACGGCTGGCTGAAGGAGAACATCGGCCATCACATCATCCGCCGCTGCGACATCCACCACTGCGAGCAGACCGGCATCGTCGGCCGTATGGGCGGCGTGTTCTCCACGATCGAGGACTGCCACATCCACGACATCTGCAACTCCCAGCAGCTCGGCGGCGCGGAGACGGCGGGCATCAAGCTCCACGCGGCGATCGACGTCACGATCCGCCGCAATCACATCCACCACTGCATCATGGGCGTCTGGTGCGACTGGCAGGCCCAGGGCGCGCGCATTTCCCAGAACCTGATGCACGACAACGACCGCCCCGAGGGGCTTAAGCAGGCGCCCGGCGCCATGTTCAACGCGGACGTCTTCATCGAGGTGGGGCACGGCCCGACCCTGATCGACAACAATATCCTGCTCTCCAAATACTCCGTCGTCATGCCGAGCGAGGGCATCGCCTGCCTGCACAACCTGATGCTCGGCTCCTTCGGCCTCATCAACTCCGGCGTGGACAGCATCGTCAACGGCCAGCGCGAGCCGCGCTACACGCCCTATCACATCCGCCACCGCACCGAGGTCGCGGGCTTCATGACCATCCTCCACGGGGACGACAGGATCTATAACAACCTGATCGTGCAGCACCACCCGATCGCGGACCCCGGGAAGACCCCGCAGCATCCCGACTACGGCGTCGCGGGCACCGCGCCCTTCGACATCTTCCCGACCTACGAGGACTGGATCGCGAATTTCAAGCCGGACGAGACCGAGCCCGACATGGGCGCGCTCGCCAGGTGGCATTTCTCGCACCTGCCCGTCTGGGTCGACGGCAACGCCTACTTCAACGGCGCGACGATCTGCAAACACGAGAAGCATTATCTCTCCTGCGAAAAGGAGAAGGCCTTCGTCAGGCTGACCGAGGAGGACGGCGTGCCCGTGCTGGAGACGAACCTCTACGCTCTGCTCGGCGATTTCCGGGACGGCCTGCTCTGCACCGAAAACCTCGGCCTCGCCTTCGAGCCGGAGCAGCGCTTTGAAAACCCCGACGGCTCCGACATCCTCTTCAACGAGGACTTCTTCGGCGGCCACAGAGGCGTCAGCGCCTTCCCCGGCCCCATCGAGCCGGAGAGCGTCCAGGCGGACGGCACGCTGCGCCTCGCCGTACTGCCGTATCGGAAATAAAGCGCAAACGTGGCGCGCCGGAGTCTGCGTTTTCAGTTTTCAGAGTTCAGTTATTAGGAGATAGCGCTCAGGAGACGGAGACACGTTCGCAGGGGCCGTTCACGAACGGCCCGCGAATATCGGCCTATGCACCGCGTCGGCGGGCGCTTCGTGAAGCGCCCCTACAGCGCCGCCTTGCTTTCAATCGTGCACGCAGGGGCCGATGCTCTGCGTCGGCCCGAGCGGGACATCCTCTGGACACGCAAAACAGGACGCGCTGCAAAACAGAGGAAGCATTTCAAAAGAAGCGAAAGATGTTCGTTTTTGCCGTAGGGGCGGGGCTCGACCCCGCCCGGCGGGACAAGGTATAATTG
>CAMJQX010000011.1 GCA_946408145.1 uncultured Clostridia bacterium | reverse complement strand
AGGCGGTCTCGGCGGCGGTGAGCTGGACCACGGTGAAGGCGGCGCAGAGGATCAGCAGAAAGAACCCCAGCGCGAGACAGGTGACGGAAACGGTCTTACGCATAGGTCTCCGCCTCCCGCTTGAGATAGAAGGTGTTGCCGCCGATGAACTCCCTGAGGATGCTGGTGGGGGGTATCTCGTCCTCCACCGAGGCGTCCTGGACGTAGTTCAGGAACTTGACGATGTTGCGGACCTGGTCGTAGCAGGGGCTGGTGGGGTCCGCGGACTGGAGCAGGGGGAAGATGTGCCGCTTGAGCACGGCCAGCTCGTAGACCAGGGCGGTGTTGAAGATGGCGTCGGCCCCCTCCTGATAGGGAAAGATCCACCGGTGCTCCCCCCGCTGGACGCTGTCCCACATGGTGAGGGTCCGTTCCACGGTGGCGCCCCGGGTGAGATAATCCCGAACGAGGCGCCTTAGGAGCCGCACGTCCGAGGTGGGGATCCGGTTGTGGTCGTCCAGATTCAGGGTGGTCAGGGCGGACACGTAGAGCTTGAACACGTCCTTAGGGTCGATCTCCGGGGTCAGCAGCTGGGGGTTCAGGGCGTGGAGGCCCTCGATGATGAGGGGCGTGTCCGCGGTGAGGCGGATGGCCTTGCCTCCGGGCAGGCTCCGGCCCGTGGCGAAATCGAAGACGGGCGGCTCCACGCTCTCGCCCCGGAGAAGGGCGGACAGGTCCTCGTTGAACCGCTCCACGTCGATCATCTTGATATGCTCGTAATCGAAGGTGCCGTCGGGCTCCGGCTCCACCAGGCTCCGATCCTTGTAGTAGTCGTCCAGGGAGAAGAGCAGGGGCGTCTTGCCCAGGACCCGCAGCTGGGTGCAGAGCCGGTTGGCGCTGGTGGTCTTGCCGGAGGAGGAGGGGCCCGCGATCAGGATGGCCCGGGCGCCCCGGGCGACGATCTCGGAGGCGATCTCCGCGAACCGCTTCTCGTGGAGGGCTTCGTTCACCCGGATGAGCTCCCGGACGCTGCCGTTCATGACCATGTCGTTGAGGTCCGCCACCGAGGAACAGTGCATGAGGCCCGCCCACCGGTCGCTCTCGGCGAAGACGGCGGCGAACCGGGGGGACTTCACGTAGGTGGAGGGCTTGTTCACGTCCTTGGCCGAGGGCCTGAGCAGGAACAGGCCCGGGGCCTCGTACTGCAGGTTCATGACGCTGGCGTAGCCGGTGGAGGGACACATCTCGCCGTAGAAGTAGTCCACGTAGTCCCCGTGGCGGTAGATGTCGAAGAAGGTGAACTGGCGATAGTTGAGGAGCCGCACCTTATCCGTTTGCCCGTCCTTCTCGAAGAAGGCGATGGCCTCGTCGATGTCGAGGCGCTTGCGCTCCAGCACGTAGTCCGCGGCCACGATCTCCTTGCACTTGCGGCGCAGGGCGTCCACCTCGGAACGAACGAGGGGCGTCTCCTTCTTCACCGTGATGTAAAGGCCCGCGCCGATGGCGTAGTTCACCTTCACGTGGGCCTCCGGGAACAGCTCCCGGACGGCCAGCAGGAACACGAACAGCAGCGTCCGGTCATAGACCCGCTGGCCCCGGTTCTCCCCGTAGCGGATGAGGCTGATGCGGCCCTTGCTGCGGCGGATGCCCCGGCGCTCCCGAAAGCCCACGGAGGCGGGGAGCTTGTCCTGCTCCCGGCAGGGCACGTAATTGAGGGTGAACACCTCGCCGCCCAGGTCCGCGGCCAGGGGGCGCTTGCTGAGGTCCTGGGAATCCAGGCCCAGCCGCTGCACGATGGCCAGCAGGCTTTCGCCCATCCGGGCCTCCACGGCCATGTCGTCGATGTATATCTGCATGGGAACCTCCCTGAAAGTCGTTGTTTTATCCCCAAATCAATGACAGGGTCGGCACGATCTGCTTCTTCCGGCTCATGACCCCGGGAAGCATGGCCGCGTTGTCCTTGAACTTCACGTTGAACACCTGGCCCAGCTCGTTGAGGTCGCCCACGGCCAGCAGCCGGGTGCTCTTCTTCAGCACGTCGGTGAGCATGAAGAGGAGCATGTCGTAGTTGCGCTTGGCCCGCTCCTCCTCCATGATGGCGATGACCTCGGCGTGGCGGGAGATCAGCTGCTCGCAGTTGGTGCTGGTGAACTGGCCGATGCCCAGGGAGTGGCCCGCGATCTGGAACTGCTTGAAGTCGCTGAACAGCAGGTCCTTCACGTTCGCGTCGGCGGGGAGCGTGGAGGAGAAGATGTCCTGACCGAGCTCCGTCAGGGACAGGCCGGCGAGCCGCGCCATGCGCTCCGCCATGACCCGGTCCCGTTCCGTGCAGGTGGGGGACTGGAAGAGGATGGTGTCGGAGAGGATGCCCGCCGCCATGAGCCCCGCCAGCTTCTGGCCGGGCATGATGCCCCGCTCCTGGAACATGGTGGCGATGATGGTGGTGCTGGCGCCCACGGCCTCGGTGCGCACGTAGATGGGGTCCACGGTCTCCACGTCCGCCAGGCGGTGATGGTCGATGATGGCCAAAATCTGCGCCTCGTTGAGGCCGTCCACGCTCTGGGCGGTCTCGCTGTGGTCCACCAGGACCACCTTCTTCCGGTTGGGCCGGAGCAGGTGGTACCGGGACAGGGTCCCCACCACGTTCTCCTGGCTGTCCAGCACCGGGTAGCTCCGATAGCGGCTCTTCAAGGTGGCCTCGCGGACGGTGTCCAGATAGTCCTCCTCGTGGAAGACCGTGAGGTCGCTGGTCCGGGCGATCCGGGACACGGGGATGGACTGGATCATGAGCCGGGCGGCCCGATAGGGATCGTAGGGGGTGGTGATGACCACGGTGCTGCCCCGGTCGGCCATGTCCTCCGGCTGGAGCTGGCCCCCGCAGACGATGACGGCGCTGGCCTTGGCGGCGTAGGCGGCCTGGATGACGGCGCTGTCTCGGCCGGTGATGACGATGCCGCCCTCCGGGAAGGACTGGGCCATGCCGGGCACGGCGATGCACATCTCGCCGGAGAGGCCGGTCACGTCCCCGTAGTCCCCCCAGATCTGCCCGTCCAGGCAGGAGAGGAGGTTGAAGAGGGGCACGTCGCTGAGCAGCGTCTCCTCCACGAACCGCAGGTCGTACTGGGCGATGTCCCCGGAGGTGAGCATGCCGAAGAGCTTCCCCGCCTCGTTGGCGATGGGGAGCGAAGCTGACGGCAGATCGTTGTCGCTCATGAGCTCCCAGGCCCGGTGGACCGTCACCGCGTCGGACAGGATGGGCGGCCTGTCGAAACTAAGATCCTTCACCTGGGTGCGCACGTCGTGGAGGCGCATGGGGGACTCGAAGCCGAACCGCTGCAAAATGCGGCTGGTCTCGTCGCTCAGCACCCCCAGGCGGCAGGCCACGTACTGCCTGTCCCCCAGGGCGTTGCGGAGGCTGGCGTAGGCGATGGCGGCCACGATGGAGTCGGTGTCCGGGTTCTTGTGTCCGAAAACGTATACGGGATCCATAGGCTATCTCCTTACAGATTCTTGCTGGCGTCGATGTAGGAATACAGCGTATACTTGCTGATGCCGAAGTACTTGCTGACCTTGTCGCCGCTCTTGGTGACCAGGAAGGCCCCGGCCTTGTTGAGGAAACGGATGGCGGCGATCTTGTCGTCCTTGGTCATGAGAGCCACGGGCTTGCCCACCTGCTGGACGCTCTGCTCGATGAGGTCGTCCAAAAGCTCGTTCACGTTCTGGGGGATGCTGGCGGGGGCCTTGGGCTCCTCCCCGTGGGAGAGCAGGCTCCCCACGGCCTTCTGGGCCATGAGCAGGTTGGTGATGTCGTAGTTCACGCAGAAGATGCCGTCCACGCCCCCCTGCTCGTTGCGGATATAGACGGTGCTGGACTTGACGATCCGTCCGTCGTGGGTCTTTAGGAGGTACCCGGACCGATCCTGCAGCTCCTCGGGGTGCTCCGCCTGCATGGCCTCCAGGGCCACCTGGGAGGGGCCGTCGCCGGTCTGCCGGTGGGACACGTGGCCGTTCTCGATGGTCACGATGGTGTGCTCCGGGTCCCCGCCCGTGAGATCGTGGACCAGCACCTCGCAGTTCTCCCCGAACTCGACCGCCAGGGCCTTGGCCAGCCGCTTATAAAAATCCAGCTCCATACTCCATTCCTTTCCGCATTCAGGCAGTAGATACCTATACAGTATAATGATATAGAAAAGGACTTGGGATTTCAACTGTTTTTTCGGATTCGAAGAAGATTTTTCAGGCCCTGGGAAAAAGCAAAATGCCTATTGAAAAAACCCGAGGGATAGGGTAGAATATCCCCATCTTAGAGACAAAGGAGAAAAAGCCA
This sequence comes from uncultured Clostridia bacterium, assembly GCA_946408145.1. Next base: position 12,059 of record CAMJQX010000011.1, on the reverse strand, counting down.
TGGAAAATATAAACAACGACGAGCTGGATCTGGTCACGTTTTCCGACGAGGAAGGCAACGAATTTCAGATGGAGGTCTGGGATTACTTCGAGCACGAGGGCCAGGAGTACGCCATCCTGTTCGATCTCGAATCCGAGCAGGACGAGGACGCGGAGACCGAGGTCTATATCATGAAGGTCACCGTGGAGGGCGAGGACGAGATCTTCCTGCCCGCCGACGAGGACAAGATGGACGAGCTCACCGAGATCGTGGAGAAGATGCTGGACGAGGCCTTCTGCGACGAGGACTGCGCCAACTGCGACCAGGCCGATTGCGAGGACCGGAAATAAGGTAAATGCAACAAGAAAACGCCCCTTCCCCGACCTACGGGTAAGGAAGGGAACGGTGTCAGGTGTGGTGCAGCCCACGATCGGGCTGCACCGTTTCTGTTAAGCGGGTAGTTTTTGCTTTGTTTCCCGCATTTCTGCCTGAATGGCGGCAATCTCTTCCGCCTCCGGAACTGTGAACAATCCGATCCCAGTGAAGTAGATATCCACCGGAATCGCGTTGATCCTGCCTTGTTTAATCGGTTTGTGCACTTCGATCCGTTTGATCATCGAATTTACCAGCTCCGGGGTAAGTTCCCGGAAGTCTGAACGGCTGCGGACTGTTTTTAGAAGAAGACGGATATCCTCTCGTTTCGATTCCTCCCGGGACAGTTCATCCTTCTCCAGCTGAGCCCTGTGCTTGAGTTCCAGCTGGTCAGCTTCATACCGGTCGCGCATGGCAATGAACCGTTCATCGGAGATCTTGCCGCTGAGATTGTCTTCATAGATCCGCATCATGATCCGGTCGATCTCCAGGATCCGCGTTTCCGATTGCATGATCGACTGCCGCTTCTTCTGGATCGCCGTATTTCTGGCCATGACGTTGTTCTTCTCAATCAAGTACAGGAACATGCTCTCATACGAACGCACGAAATCCGCGAACCGGCTGATCGCTTCCGAAACGATCGTCTTCAGGACCGTATCCCGGATATAGTGGGCCGTGCAGCTGCCGCGTCCGGATTTGTAGTTAGAGCATACAAAGTGATCCTGATCCGCCGGATGCGACTTCGACGCCGCAAAGTACAGCTTTGCCTTGCAGTCCGCACAGTAGGCCAGTCCGGAAAAGAGGCTGCTGCGTCCGACCCTGGTTGGGCGTCGCTTGTTCTTCCGCAGTTCCTGAACCCGGAGCCATTGCTCCTCCGAAATGATCGGCGGCTGCATGTTCGGTATGATCTGCTGCTCTTCGATCGGGCGTTCCACCTTCTTGTGCACCTTGTAACTGACGGTAGTTGTTTTGAAATTGACCGCGCAGCCGGTATATTGCCTGTTAGCTAAGATATCCGCGACGGTATCTCCAGACCAGCCGTACGGAATCGCAGGCGGAGATGTTGGTGCTTTTCGTCCGCAGGAAAGGAAGTGTTCTACCGGCGTCGGTATTTTGTCCGCTTCCAGGATCCTCGCGATCTGCGTCGGACCCTTCCCTGCGAGACAGAGGTCAAAGATCCTCCGGACAACGGCGGCGGCCGGCTCGTCAACGTGCCAGATATCGCTGTCTTTCACGTCTTTCACGTATCCATACGGAGCGATCGTTCCGACGCGCCTGCCGGAAGCTGCTTTGGACGCCCAGACGGCACGGACTTTCTTGCTGGTCTGGGATGCGTACCATTCGTTGAATATATTGGAAAACGGCATGAGCTCCGTTCCGGTATTGCTGGCCGTGTCCACATTCTCCTGAATGGCAATGAACCGTATTCCGAGCGTCGGATACTTGATCTCCAGGTACTGTCCCGCTTCCAGATAGTTTCTGCCGAAGCGTGACAGGTCCTTGACCACGATCGTACCGATCTGCCCTGCTTCCGCCATGGCCTCCATGCGCCGGAAATCCGGACGGTCGAACGTGGTGCCGCTGACCCCGTCGTCCACAAAGAACGTCGGATGCAGTAACCCGTGCTCCTTCGCGTACGCAAGCAGGATATCCTTCTGATTCGCGATCGAGTTCGATTCACCTTCTCTGCCGTCGTCCTGGGAGAGACGGCAATAAAGGGCTGTGATCTTCTGCTGCCCTGTATCTTTTGTCTTTGCTGTCATATACTGTAATTACTCCTTTCCGACAACCGGGCACAGTAAAGGCAAGGATAGATTACCATGCCCGGCTGCCATTCACAAATGTGCGGATCAGGGATCCGCGAGGATGACCTTCTGTATCTGCCGGAAGACGCTTTCTCTTCCGTCAGGATTAAAGAAGGTGTTGACGATATACGTGGTGCGCCCGATCTTCATGGTGAAGCCGGTCGGACGGTTCACCTCTTCCAGCGAATCATACGGGAACGGCAGGATCGCGGCGATCTCCGATTCACTGAGTTGCTTACGGTCAGCCTTCATCTCTCCACCCCCCGGGACCGCTGCTTCTGCTTAACCGGAGGATTATTCTTTTCTTCCAACATTCGCAGAATCGACCGCTGAATATCGCGTATGCTATACTCGGCAGGAAAGAAGCGCCGGATGTCCTGCACCGGTATGCTGACGTATTCCCGCTGGTTGGCTTTCTGTTCCGACATCACCGCCATGATGCCGTCTTCGTCCAGATCGCCGCTACGGAACAGATTCTTCATGCGGACTGCCTGGGAGTAGGAGGGCGTGCAATCCTCCGCTTCCATGGCGTCCAGCACGGCATACTGCATGTCCTCGTCCAGATAGGACAGCGCTTCGCCGACGGACAGAGCCATTTCATCCCGGTCCATGTATTCCAGCAGTTCCGGGATCAGGTTCGTCAGGCGCACATACCGACGCATCGTATCGCCGCTGACGCCGAATGCTTCCGCGGCGGCATCGTCACTCCGGTAATTCGACGTAGTTTGCGGCGAATTATCTTTTTTGGGTCTGCCCGCTTTCCGACGCATGGCTTCCAGCTTCATCTTGTAGGCGAACGCCTTTTCGGACGGGAGCAGATGCTCCCGGTGGAGGTTACTGTCCACCATCTGTATGACGGCTTCATCCGGGGAGAGATCGGATACGATCACGGGTACAGTTCTCAGTCCGATCATCTCTGCTGCGCGGCAGCGCCTGTGACCGGATATGATCACATACTCGTCCGTGCCTTCCACTGGCCGGACAATGACAGGCGACAGGATACCGTTTTCCCGGATGCTCTCTGCCAGCTGATCCAGGGATTCATCCTCGGTCACCTTGTATGGATGATCGGGGAACGGCCACAGCGCGTCCAGCGGCAGTGTCATGATACAGGGCGCGTCATGACGCCTCGCAGGTTCAAAGTTCTTCGTAACATCGACGGTCTGAGGTTCTTTCCCCAGAGCCTTTCGTACGATGTCCCAGTTGGGATTCAGTTTCTTTTCTTTCATGGTTTACCTCGCTTTGCTCATTTTTCGTTCGATTTCCAATCGCAGCTCCGGCGGTATGCTCGCAAGCAATGCCAGCGCGTGATCCTTTTCCGCCTTGAGCTGCCGTACACGCGCCTCAGACGCCGTCAGATCCAGGTCTGTTTCTTCCAGCCGGTCGCTCAGAGAAGCGATCTCCTTGTCCTTTTCCGCGTTCGCCAGCTCCAGACTCCGGACGTAGGCATCGATCTGCTTCGCGTGCGCCGCCAGCGTGTAGAAGCCGCACAGATGCTCTCCGAGCTCCTTCTTCGCCTCGTCTTTCTTTTTGCCGACGTTGAAGACAGTGATGTCGCTCAGCAGCCGGTCGACCGTGTCGATGCTGTTTACCGCGTCGTCCAACGCACGGAACAGATACGCCGGAATATGCTTCCGGTGCGTCTGTGCCGACGGCAGTCCGCGTTCCAGCGCCGGATAGTATCCGTGCATGTGCTCGTAGAACGCGTCCTGCCATTTCGACAGGTCCGCCTTGTTGCCCAGAATCTCCTTGGCGCTGAGGCGTCCGTCCTTCGTGATCGGACAGAAGCACAGATGCATGTGCGGCGTCGTCTCATCCATATGAACGATCGCCGACACGACGTTCTCTTTTCCAATCCGCTCATACAGAAAAGCAGCAGCCCTTTCAAAGAACTGCCGCTGTTCCTGTGGATTCAGTTGGTTCATGAACTCCGGCGATGCCGTGAGCAGCGTCTCCACCAGTACGGTACTGTTGGATCGCGTCCGGCAGCCGGCGCGCTCGATCATCTCCGTATAGCACTGTTTGTATTTCCCGTGCGGTTCGACGAGATGATAGTTGTTCTTGGTTCGATCCCGGTCGATGTTCGGATTGCTTTTGTATTCCGACTTCAGCCGTTCGTTATGGCGGTTCTTGGCAGCTACGCCGCCTGCCGCACATTTTTGGAATCGCATGATCGCGTATGGCATATGTGCCTCCTTCTTTGTTTGACTGGTGTTTTCAAGGAACATTGCAACAGTGCATGTATACAGGGATTGCAATGTTGATTCACTCCCTGCGGGGGGGTCAGAATCCTGCATTGCCGCTGCAAAGAAAATCTCGGGAACGCACTGTGTTCCCTCGTTTTCTTCGCCCGCAGGCGACTGCTCGAATCGGGTTTCTCCCGATGCGGCAAAGCAGTATAACACACTACACCTATACGATAGGTGGTGTGCCCTTGCAGGGGGCTTGCGAACGGTGCCGGACCGCGCTCTTCGCACGTTTCTTCCGTTCGCGGGGACGTCGGCAGGATGGACCTGCCCCCTTCGGAAGGTTGCAATCTCTATGTACTGACAAGATTGCAACCTTCATTCTTCCGCTGCGGCGGGATGCTGTCCGGACGTACCCAGTACCACGCGTCACCGCGTTTGACGGAACGGATGCCGAGCTTCTTCTTGGCGCCGTCCACCGTGCGCTTGCTGATACCGTTGCCACCGTAGAAGTCGTAGATCTGCTGGCAAGGGATCTCTTCGCTGTCCATGAAATACTCCAGCAGGGATGCCTCTACCTGATCGCTCTTGGTCTCCCGGTATTCCGGCGCGTCCGCGCAGTCCAGCAACTGGTTTGCGCTGATGTCGCTGGCGCCCACGAAGTACATGCGGTTGTCTTCGGTGATGAAGACAAGGGTCTGTCCCCTGGGCGCCAGGTTGCTTTTGACATGAGCCAGGTATACCTCCGGAGAGTGATCGTTCGCCCTCCCGAGGAGCAGCACGCTGCGGGCGGCGCCGGTGATGTCCATGGAGCCAAGGCCCTTTGTGATCGCCGAAGCGCCCTTCATCTTGTTCATGTGCTCCACCAGCAGGATCGCACATCCCGTGCGCGCGGATACGTCCACCAGCCCGGTCAGCACCGGCCGCACCTCGTTGGCCCGGTACATATCCACGTTCGCGCCGAGGTACGCCTGCAGCGGGTCGAGGATCATGAGCCCGGCGCTGGTGTCCCGGATCGCCTGCTCGATACGACTGTCCGTAAAGGACAGGGGATCGTTTCGCTCGTCGATGGTGAAGACCCGTTCGCAGTCGGCGAAAGCCGCGTCAAGCCGGGGTTTGATCGTATCGTCGAGAGCGTCTTCTGCGCTCTGATACACGCACGCGACCGGCTCACGGCGATCCTCCTCATTGAACAGCGGGTCGCCGGTAGAAAGGGCGGAGATCAGCGCCATGATGAACATGGACTTGCCTTCGCCCGGATGGCCGCGGAGGATCGATACCTTGCCCTTCGGCAGGTACGGCTCCCACAGCCACTCAACGTTCCTGGCCTGTATGTCGGCCAGTTTGATCAGTTTCAGTTCTCCCATATACTTGCTCCTTTCCGAGCGGGCATAAGAAAAGACCGGCTCAGTGGCCGGTCCATAGAAATGCCGCTCTGTTCTGTTCTTGTCCCGTAACTGTCCTCTTCCCACAGCGTGGTGCGATACGGTTGCCTTATCACCTCCCTTCGCAACGGGCCCGGCAGCAAAAGGCCCCTTACATATTTTAACGACGAAGCATACGGCAAATTGTTCCTGCCGTGAGAATCTTAATTTGAAATATCCCCTTTTCCAACCGACGCAAGGCCTCTGCACCTCTAAACGACCGAGGTATCGCCGTATTGTTCCCGTTATGGGACACTTATTCAGCAGTCCTGCAAATGGGACAATTAGTTTGCTACAATGGGAGCGTGAAGATGGGAACAGATCGTTTTTCGCGCGATTTCTGGAGATGATGATTTGAAACAATTGGCTTTCAAGCAGGCAGACGGGACAGAACGGCTTTATAAGAATTCCGAATTCATACCGGCGTTTCTGATGATCCCCAACTGTCTGCTGGAAAAAACGAATAAGGAAATGATGACCCTGAAGCGCGTCCCCCGGGCCCTGTTCCGGGATCCGGAGACCATCCGCCGTGTGGAAAGCGACAACTTCCTTCAGGTGGTCATTGACTGCTACGCCTACGCCGCCTGGCCGCATTTGGGCCTTGGGAAAAAGATGGAGGTGTATTCCGGCTATGATCCCGGCTGGATCGTAGCGCATGCGGCGCCGTTGTGGATCAACGCCCTGGAGGACCTGGAGCTGCTGCCGGACGCGGAAGCGTTTTACCGCACCTGGCAGGCGGAACCGGATAAAGAGATAGGCTTCTGCTCAATGGAATACATGTCGGCAGTGGTGCGGCTTGCCGTCCAGAAGGTCATGGTGGAGGACCGGTATCCCGCGTTCTTTGAGGTGGTTCAGCAGAATCGGTGCTTTGAGGACTATGACCGACGCTCCAGCCGGATCAAGACCGATTTCTGGCGGCGGTGGTATCACTCGCGGACGAAGCATCCGACCGTCGCGTCTGTGGATGTGTTCAGATTGACAGGCGTGGCGCCGACCGCCCTCCAGGCGAACACAGCCCATGAGTTCGAGGAGCAGGTCTGGGGCGAATACGAAGTCGAGCGTTTTCTGAAGACGCTTACGGAAACCGACCGGAAGATCATGCTCCTGCGCTGTGACAAGCGACCGCTGGCTGAGATCGCGCAGCGGCTGGGGTTCAGGACCCACAGCGCCGTGCTCAAACGCATTCGCAGGATCGGTAAGGCATATGAGCGTTTCATAGGGGAAGACCTCGGGTTCAGTGAACCAAGGATTGTAGAGAAAGAGGCATTGTAATATGAAAACAATCCTGGATAATCATATTAGGCTCCACATTAATCCAGTTCATTTGCAAACTAAAACCCCCGAAAACGCATTGTTTTCGGGGGTTTGGCGTCCCCGGCGCGATTCGAACGCGCGGCGTCCCGCTTAGGAGCACATGAAGCATACGTTAAATAAGTTAGATATTTAGGGCTTTTTGTTTTTTATGTGCATTGTGTGTTGTTCCGTTAATGCCGTAGATGCCGCTTATGCAGCTTATGCCGCCGAAAATGTGGTCAAATCTGTGCCCAAGGCTATTATTCCAAGTCAATCCTTTTTTCTTCCATATCCTCTCCGAAAACGGCTCCGATCCGATAGAGATGCTTAAGGAGCGTTTTTCGGGTCCGAGAGGCTTTTGGGAGCTGAAGGATTTCTGCAACGAGGCGAACATCACGTATGTGTATTTCAGCTGGCACTCTCATGACTGAATAAGAAGGAGGATATCGCAATGAACATGGCGTCAAACGGTGTATAACTCATTACTCATCCTCCCCCATGTTCTCGTCTTCGTCGTCGAAGTAGTCGTCCTCGGGCTCCGTGTCCATCACAGCCTGGGAGCGGTCGATCTCATAACCCGCGCCGGTGAATTCCTCCTCGCTGGAGCGGTACTCGTCGCGGATACCGGGGATGTAATCGTCGTCGTCATCCTCCTTGAGTTCGATCTCGCTGCCGTCCTTGTCGAGCACGCGCACGTCCAGACACAGGGACTGCAGCTCCTTGACCAGGACCTTGAAGGACTCGGGCACGCCGGGAGCAGGGATATTGTGACCCTTGACGATGCTCTCGTAGGTGCGCACGCGGCCGGTCACGTCGTCGGACTTGACCGTCAGGATCTCCTGCAGGGTGTGGGCGGCGCCATAGGCCTCCAGCGCCCACACCTCCATCTCGCCGAAGCGCTGGCCGCCGAACTGGGCCTTGCCGCCCAGAGGCTGCTGGGTGACCAGGCTGTAAGGGCCGGTGGAGCGGGCGTGGATCTTGTCGTCCACCAGATGGTGGAGCTTGAGGAAGTAGACCCAGCCGACGGTGACGTCGTTGTCGAATTTCTCGCCGGTACGGCCGTCGTAGAGCACGCTCTTGCCGTCCTCACGCAGTCCGGCCGCTCTGAGCGTCTCGCGGATCGTGGTCTCGTTGGCGCCGTTGAAGATGGGCGTGGCCACCTTCCAGCCCAGCGCCTGGGCCGCGTAGCCCAGGTGGACCTCCAGCACCTGACCGATGTTCATTCGGGAAGGAACGCCCAGGGGGTTCAGCACGATGTCCAGCGGCGTGCCGTCGGGCAGATAGGGCATATCCTCCCGGGGCAGGATGCGGCTGACGACGCCCTTGTTGCCGTGGCGGCCGGCCATCTTGTCGCCCACGCTGATCTTGCGCTTCTGGGCGATGTAGACGCGGACCACCTGGTTGACGCCGGGGGACATCTCGTCGCCGTGGTCGCGGGTGAACACCTTGACGTCCACGATGATGCCGCTCTCGCCGTGGGGCACCTTCAGGGAGGTGTCGCGGACCTCGCGGGCCTTTTCTCCGAAGATGGCGCGCAGCAGGCGCTCCTCGGCGGTCAGATCGGTCTCGCCCTTGGGCGTGACCTTGCCGACCAGGATGTCGCCGGAGCGGACCTCGGCGCCGACGGAGATGATGCCCCGCTCGTCAAGGTATTTGAGCGCGTCGTCGCCCACGCCGGGGATGTCCCGGGTGATCTCCTCGGGCCCGAGCTTGGTATCGCGGGCGTCGCATTCATACTCCTCCACATGGATGGAGGTATACCCTTCTGCATTGCGGGAGAAGTGGACTTGTAGGTCACTTTCTCTCTACCCTTGCGAACGAGCTGGTTAAAAGTCGGCATGCATTTTCCTCCTTTCCTGACAAAATTTCCATTCATGCGGGCATAGGCCCACACGAATGGAAATTTTAGCATACTATACAAAAATAGTTAAGAAAATTTTACATTCAAAAAGCGGAAAAATCAGGGAGCACCGCCGCCGTATCCGGTCTCCGGCCTGTGATCAGAAGCTCTCGAGCACGGATCCGTCCAGGGTCTCACAGATCTTCACGGCCAGCTCCACGGCGGCGCGGTAGTCCTGCGCCGTGCACCAGCAATGGTGGGAGTGGATATAGCGCACCGGGATGCCGATGACGATGCAGGGCACGCCCTCGGTGTGGATCATGCCGCCGTCGGTGCCGCCGCCGGAGCGGACGGATTCCTGCACGGGGATGCCGTTGGCCCGGGCTAGGTCCAGCGCGTACTTCTGGAACCGCGGCGAGGTGATCATGGAGCGATCAAAGTGGCGCAGCATCGGTCCCCTGTTCAGCGCCGCCTGGATCATCCAGGGCTCCTGGAAGGTGTCGTCTGCGGGGCAGCCCTCGAAGCAGATCATCAGATCCGGCTGCAGCGCCTTGTAATTGGCGTATACGCCGCGCTCGCCGACCTCCTCCTGCACCGCGAAGGACGCCTGTACGCGGCAGGGCAGCTCCTTCCCCTTCAGCCGTATGAGCGTCTCGATCTCGGCGGCGACGCCGATCCGGCAGTCGTAGGCCTTGCCGAAAAAGAGCCCTCTGTTCTCATCGTAAGAGGCGCGGACCGCGGGCACGGCGAAGCTGCCCACGTCCAGACCGAAATAATCCCTCGTCTCCTCGGCGCTGACGCTGCCGCAGTCGAGGACCATATCGTCGATGCTCTGGGCCGCTTCCCGCTCTGCAGCGGACATGAAGTGGGGCGGCTTGGCTGCCACGGAGGCTTTCACGAGTCGGCCGTCCGAGGCCCTGATCTCGAAGAGCGACGACGGCAGATTCCCCGCCGTCATGCCGCCCAGCGGCAGGAAGCGCATGGTCCCATTGGGTTTGACCGCCTGTACGATCAGGCCTACCTCGTCCAGATGCGCGTCGAACATGATCCTGGGCCCGCTGCCGGACGGATCCAGCTCACCGCGGACGTTGCGCATCTTATCCTCCGTCAGTTCCAGAACACCGTCCAGCTCTTTTATGACAAGCGAGCTGACCTCGTCCTCCATGCCGCTGGGGCCGAAGGCGTCCGACAGCGCCAGGATCCGTTCGATCTCCCGATTCGTCAGTTTTTCCATGTTATAACCTCTTTCCGGACGCTCGTCCGTAAAGTCGGCAGAGAGGATCTCTCTGCTCTGCCGCTGTATCGTTATTGTATTGTCGCCGGTTCGCCGACGTTGTCAAACAGGTGGCAGCACACCGTGTGGCAGCCTTCGATCCGCCGCGGCTCGGGTTCGACCTGACTGCAGATCACCGTGCACTGCTTGCAGCGGGTGTGGAATTTGCATCCGGAAGGCGGGTTCAGCGCGCTGGGGATCGTCCCCTCGAGCAGTACGCGCTCCTTGCGGGCGGTGGGGTCCGGCACCGGGTGCGCGTCCAGCAGCGCTTTGGAGTAAGGATGCAGGGGGTTTTTGTAGAGCTCGTCCCGGGTTCCGGTCTCGACAACCTTGCCCAGATACATGACGACCACGCGATTGCTGATGTGCTCCACCACCGCCAGGTCGTGGGCGATGAAGATCATCGTCAGGTTCCGCTCCCGCAACAGCTTGCCCAGCAGATTGAGGACCTGCGACTGGATGGACACGTCCAGCGCCGAGACCGGCTCGTCGGCGATGATCAGGTCCGGCTCCGTGGCCAGGGCGCGGGCGATGCCGATGCGCTGGCGCTGGCCGCCGGAGAACTCGTGGGGATAGCGCTGGGCGTGGTAGGCGTCCATGCCCACCTCGTTGAGCAGCTCCACGACCTTCGCGTCGATCTCCTGCTTGGTGGAATACATTTTATGGATGATCATCGGCTCCGCGATGATATCGTGGACCGTCATGCGCGGGTTCAGGGAGGCGTAGGGGTCCTGAAAGATCATCTGGATCTGTTTGCGGTAGGGGCGCAGCTCCTTTTCCGGGAGATCGGTGATGTCCCGTCCGTTGAGGACGATCCGGCCTCCCGAGGTGCCGATGAGCTTGCATACTGCCTTGCCCAGGGTGGACTTCCCGCAGCCGGACTCTCCCACGATGCCGAGGACCTCGCCCTTTTCCACGTCCAGCGTGACGCCGTCCACGGCTTTCACGTACAGGACCCGGCCCATCAGTCCCTGCCGAACAGGATAGTAGACCTTCAGATCATCGACCTGCAATACCTTTTCGGACATCATTCGGCCTCCTGTTCTTTAAAATCGGGGAAGCTTCGCCAGCAGCGGGAGAAATGCCCGCCGCCCAGATCGGCGAAGCCGGGCTCCTCCTCGAGACACCGGGCAAAGCAGTATTTGCACCGGTCGGAGAATTTGCAGCCCTTGGGCATGTATTTCGGGTTGGGCACGTTTCCGGGTATGACCTCCAGCTCCTCGGCGCGCACGCCGATCTTGGGGATGGAGTTGAGCAGCCCCTCGGTGTAGGGATGCGCGGTCTTCCGGAAAATGTCCATGACCGTCCCCTTCTCCACGATGCGGCCGCAGTACATCACGACCACGTCGTCGCAGACCTCGGCCACCACGCCGAAGTCGTGAGTGATGAACAGGATCGAGGTCCCCGTCTCCTTCTTGAGCTGCTCCATCAGGGTCAGGATCTGGGCCTGGATCGTCACGTCCAGCGCCGTGGTGGGCTCGTCGGCGATAAGGATCTCGGGGCTGCAGGCCAAAGCCAGGGCGATCATCACCCGCTGCCGCTGTCCGCCCGAGAGCTGGAACGGGAACTCGTTGACGATGCGCTCCACCCGGGGAAGCCCGGTCATGCGCAGAAGCCGTATGACCTCCCCGTCAGCCGCACTGCGGGAGATCTTCTGGTGCTGCAGGATCTTTTCGCGGATCTGCCGCCCGATCTTCATGACCGGGTTGAGCGAGGTCATCGGCTCCTGAAAGATCATGGAGATCTTGGAGCCGCGAAGCTTGCGGCGCTGTTTTTCGCTGTATTTGGTGATGTCCTCTCCGTCGAGAAGGATCTCGCCCTCCGTGATCCGGCCGGTGGTGCCCATCAGAAGGCCGATGACCGAGAGAGAGGTGACGCTCTTGCCGC
>CAMJQX010000010.1 GCA_946408145.1 uncultured Clostridia bacterium | reverse complement strand
ACGCCGAGGCCAACGCCATCATCTCCGCCCCCCGGCGGGACATGATCGGCGCCACGATCTATCTCGTGGGGCGCGACGCCAAGACGGGCGAGCTGCTGCACGACGCGATGTCCTGCTCCATGTGCAAGCGGCAGATCATCAACGCCGGCATCGAGAAGATCGTCATCCGCGTGGATGAGAAGAATTACCGCACCATCCCGGTCAGCGACTGGATCGAGAACGACGACAGCATCATCTGGATCGGGGAGAGCTGAGCTTTTCCTCCAGAGCCCTGCCAAGGAGAGGGCCGGCATGAACAAGCAAACGATCAGACAACTCTGCCTCCTGCTCGCCGCGCTCCTGCTGCTGCCCTGCCTGCTCGGCGCGGCCGCCGCGGAGCCCGGAGCGGCCTCCGTGCCGCCCTGGGAGCTCCTGCTGGGTGACGGGCGCGCGGAGGAAAGCGCCGCCTCCGGGCGGCTGATTCGCGGCTTCACTCTCCCGGACGGCAGCGGGACCGGCTTCGTGCTCCCTGGGTATTGGGACGCCTCCGCGCTGCGCGTTGTCCTTTCGGGCGTCGAGAGCGTGCAGATCGGCGGCCGGAGCTGTCGCAGCGGCGATGTGATCGCGCTGGCGACGGAGGAGAAGATCCCGATCCAGCCCGCGGGACGGGAGACGCTCACGGTCGAGCTGCGTCAGACCGGCGGTCTGCCCGTCCTCTTTCTGGAGACGCAGAGCAGGAGCCTTGAGGCCATCCACGCCGACAAGACGTACCGGGAACCGGGCTACCTGCGGATGATCGGCGCGGAGGGCGAACTGCTGTATGAGGGCGAGCTGCGCGCGATCCGGGCCAGAGGCAATTCGACCTCTCTCTATGAGAAGAAGCCCTATCAGATCAAGCTGACAAAAAGCGCGGCGCTCGCGGGACCACGGAAGGACAAGACCTGGGTCCTGCTGGCAAACATCCTCGACCGCTCCCAGATCCGCACGACGCTGGCCTTCGACCTGGCGCGCTGCAGCGGGGCCTTCGTCTATACCCCGTACACACAGCCGGTGGATCTGTATGTCAACGGCGAATACAGGGGAAGCTATCTGCTGACGGAAAAGCAGGAGGAGCGAGAGACCCGCCTGCCGATCACCGATCTGGAGAAAGCGGTCAAGGATCTGAATCCGGGGCTCGACTTCGCGGGGCTGCCCGCGCTGGGCGATCCCGAATACGAGCCCGGCGCGCGGAAGTTCTTTGAGCTGCCCGTGCTGCCGGAGGATCTGACGGGCGGCTATCTGTTCCAGATCAACGTCCCTCGGCGCTACGCCACCGAGGCGAGCGCCTTCGTGACGAGCCGGGGCTGCGTCTTCACCGTGCAGGAGCCGAAATATCTCAGCCGGGAGCAGACGCAGTATCTCTCCTCGCTGCTGCAGCAGCTCGAGGACGCGCTTTTCAGCGAGGACGGCGTCGATCCCGCCTCCGGGCGGCACTATACGGAGCTGCTGGATCTGCCCTCCTTCGTCAACAAATACCTGATGGCCGAGCTGCTCGACGACTATGACGGCCAGTACAGTTATTTCTATAAGGACGCGGATTCGGTCGACCCGAAGATCTACGCCGGGCCGGTCTGGGATCAGGACAACATCCTCGGCGTCTGGCTCCCGCAGAGCGACCCGGAGGTCCTCCACATGAGCGCGGACCGGGAGCAGATCTTCGACTGGTTCTGGTTCACGCAGGCCACGCGGCATGAGGATTTCATGGAGGCCGCGCGGGAGACTTTCCGACGCACGTACCGGCCGGCGATCCTGATCCTCCTGGGCCGGGAGACGGACCCGCAGGGCGTCCTGCGCTCGATCGACGAATACGCCGCGCAGGTGCGCGTCTCCGCGGAGACGGACTTTTTTCGCTGGCCCTTCCCGTTCTCGCCGGAGCTCAAGCGGTACAATCTCGACAGCGGCGACAGCTTCGACAAGCAGATCGCCTTTTTGAAGGAGTATCTGAGCCTGCGGCTCGACGCGCTGGACGCGTTTTTCCCGGGGGAATGAGCCACAAAACAATAGACGGCGGGGCGCTCAGCGCTCCGCCGCCCATTCTTCCCTGAGGATGGAATACACGGCCGTGTCCACGATGCCGCGGTTGTTGCGTCCGCCCTGCCGCAGCACGCCGTCCTTCGTCATCCCCGCCTTGCGCATGACCGCGCCGGAGGCGGGGTTTTCCGTGTCGTGCTGGGCGCAGACGCGCCGCACGCCGACCTCGGCGAACAGATAGCCGACGACGGCGCGGACCGCCTCGGTCATCAAGCCCCGCCCCCACCAGCGCTTCCCGATGCAGTAGCCGAGCTCCATCGACTCCGTCGACGGATCGATGCGCACGACGGAGATGCTGCCGATCGGCTCTCCCAGATCCTTGGGCACAATGGCCCACTGGTAGAAGGCGGGGTCGTGCGAGCTTTGCTCCCACTGCGCCGCGAGCGTCCGCGTGAATTCCGGATCGTCGTGCGGCGGCCAGGTCAGAAAGCGCGTGACCTCGGCGTCGCTTGCCCAGTTGCGGTACATCGCCTCCGCGTCGTCCGCGCGGAAGGGGCGCAGCAGCAGACGCCGCGTCTCCAGTACCTTTGTCCCCTGATGATTCATGGCTCGTCGCCCCCTTGCGTGAGTTTTCCTCATCTTAGCACACAAAATGACGGCGGACAAGCCGGATACGGTTGAAATTCCCGTATACACTGTGATAAAATAAGAATATGCAAAACCGGATATACTGCAACAGGAGGGAAAAACAATGAGCCAAGTTTACGCGAAGGAATTTGATGCGATCGTCGCCAAGGCCAAGGCGGCCGGGAAGCCGATGCGCGTGGCGCTGGCCGGGGCGGACGTGGAGAATATTCTGGTCGGCCTGTTCGACGCCGCGGCCGACGGCTTTGTGGAGCCGATCCTGATCGGCAAGGAGAAGAAGATCACCGCGCTGCTCGACAAGCTGGGCCTGCGCGAGCGGGATTACAATCTCCAGCCCCTCGACGGGGACGCCAACGCCGTCCAGTACGCGATCGAGATGATCAACGCCGGCAAGGCCGACTGCCTGATGCGCGGCAACACCCAGACGCGCGATTTCCTGATGCCGGTGCTGAACAAGGCAAACCACCTCATCAAGCCCGACGCGCTGGTGACGCATGTGGTGTTCCTCAAGGTGCCGGACTATGACCGCCTGCTCGCGATCTCGGACGTGACCCTGCTCATCAACCCGAGCGCCGACGGGCGCAAGCAGGTCGCCGTCAACATGGTCAGGGCGCTGAAGGTCTTCGGCGTGGAGAAGCCCAACATCGCGCTGCTGTCTCTGGTGGAGAAGCCGAGCTTCCAGATGCGTGACACCGTGGAGGATCAGACCATGGTGCGCGAGCACCAGTACCGCCCGATCGCCGACTGCAATCTGGCCGGCCCCATCGCCTACGACCTGATCATGAGCAAGGAGGCCGCCCGCCTCAAGGGCTACGACTGCCCCTGGTGCGGCGAGTTCGACGGTATCGTGGTGCCGAACCTGATGAGCGGCAACCTGCTGGTCAAGGTGCTGCAGCACAACGCCGGGGCCACGGGCTGCGGCATCCTCGTCGGGGCGAAGATCCCCGTCGCCATCTGCTCCCGCAGCGACGATCCCGGTCAGGCCTACCTGTCCCTTGCCGCCTGCGCGGCCATGTGGGCCAGCGGGAAATACTTCTGATTATTTGAGTCGATCCAAAAAGCCGCCGGGAACTCCCGGCGGCTCAGACTGCAGACAAACCCAACGCGACCAGGATGGACACGCATGGGGAGAGCGCGAGAGGGGATGGTAGTCCCCTTTCGCGTTACAATCCTTGCAAAAATGGGAACTTTTTCGGAAGTTTCCATTTTTGCTGCTCAAGCTGTCGACACTTTGTCGACAGCTTGAGCCGCCGGGAACTCCCGGCGGCTGTTTTTTTGCGCGGAAAGGGGAGAATCACTTGAACCGGAGCGGCTTCTGTGGTACGATCAAACAGGCCGCCGGACGGCCGGGAAGGGAGAAGAACATGATCGCCTTTGATGAGAGCTATTGCCTGAAAAGCTTTGAACGCCTGCTGTCCGCGGACAGCACCACCGGCCAGTACGAGGAGGTGCAGGGTGTACTGTGCAGCCTGCTCGACGAGCTGGGCTATTCGTACCGGAAGACCCACAAGGGCGGCGTGATCGCCGATCTCGGCGGCGAGGGGAACGCCCTGTGCGTCACGGCCCACCTGGACGACATCGGCCTCATGGTGCGCCACGTGAACGCGGACGGGACGCTGAACGTCTGCCCGGTGGGCGGGCTCTACCCCTTCTACTGCGTGACGGAGAACGTGCGCGTGCACACGAGGGATGGCCGGATCTATACCGGCGCCGTCTGCCGCACGCCGAATTCCATCCACGTGACGGAGGAGGAGCTGCGCAGCACCGCGCCCGACTTCCGCACGAACGTCTGCGTCGTGCTCGATGAGGAGGTCGGGAGCGCGCAGGACGTGCGCGCCCTCGGTATCGAGACCGGAGACATGATCGCGCTCGAGCCGCGCTTTCGCATGGCGGGCGGCTACGTCAAGTCCCGCTTCGTGGACGACAAGGCCTGCGCCGCGGTGCTGCTGACGGCGATGAAGGCCCTCCGCGAGAGCGGAACGAAGCTTACGCGCAAGGTCTACGCCTACTTCGCCGCCTATGAGGAGATCGGCCACGGCACGACCTGGCTTCCGGAGGGCGTGAAGGACATGATCGCGCTCGACATTGCGCCGACCGGCCCCGATCAGAACTCCGACGAGCACAAGGTCTCCATTTTCGCCAAGGACTCCCGCTTCCCCTACCACTGGGGCCTGACCAACGAGCTGCGCGCCGCTGCGATCCGCGAGGGCGTGGACTACGTGATGGACATCTTCACGCCGCACTACGGCACGGACTGCGACGGCAGCATCCTTGCCGGCTACGACATCCGCCACGCGGCCATCGGCCCCGGCACCGCCAACAGCCACGGCTACGAGCGCACCCATGTGGACGGCCTGCGCAATACCTACGCGCTGCTGATGGCCTACCTGGAGGGCTGAGCCCGGCGCGAACAGAAAGAAGACCATGCGGCAGCTTCTCCCGCGGGAGAAGCTGCCGTTTTTTTCGTTCCCTCTTGACAAACGCGGGCAATTAGAATAGGCTAACTCACAGAAAAGGGTCAAGCCCGCTCCGGTCGGGTGAAATTGATTTCAAACCAGAAGAGACAGAGGATAACAAGATGACGATCAAGGATCTGAAGCCCGGGCAGAGCGCCCGCATCCTCCGCGTCGGCGGGGAGGGCGCGCTGCGGCAGCATTTTCTGGATATGGGCGTGATCCCCGGCGCGGAGCTCACGGTGGTCAAGCTCGCCCCGATGGGGGACCCGATGGAGCTGCGCATCCACGGCTATGAACTGACGCTGCGCCTGGCGGACGCCGCGAAGATCGAGGCGGAGCCCGTCGAGAAGAACGAGGAGGAGCGCGCGCCGCGCAGGCAGCGCGAGGCCGCCCACCCCGGTCTCGGCGAGGAGGGCAAGTTCCATCCCCGCGGCACGGGCGATCCGCTGCCGGAGGGGACGAAGCTGACATTCGCCCTCGTCGGGAACCAGAACTGCGGCAAGACCACGCTCTTCAACCAGCTCACCGGCGCAAACCAGCACGTGGGCAATTTCCCCGGCGTCACGGTCGACCGCAAGGACGGCGTCATCCGCGGCGAGCCCGACACGCTCATCACCGACCTGCCGGGCATCTACTCCATGTCCCCCTACTCCGGGGAGGAGCTCGTGAGCCGGGATTTCGTGCTCAAGGAAAAGCCGCGGGCCATCATCAACATCGTAGACGCGAGCAACATCGAGCGCAACCTCTACCTGACCATGCAGCTGCTGGAGATGAACCTGCCGATGGTCGTGGCCCTGAACATGATGGACGAGGTCACCGGCAACGGCGGCTCCGTCGATGTAAACGCGATGGAGGAGATGCTGGGGGTGCCGGTGGTGCCGATCTCGGCGGCCAAGAACCAGGGCGTGGACGAGCTGGTGCGCCACGCGGTGCACATCGCCCGCTATCAGGAGCGGCCGCAGCGGCAGGACTTCTGCGGCGCGGAGGATCACGGCGGCGCGGTGCACCGCTGCCTGCACGCCACCGTCCACTTGATCGAGGACCACGCCAAGCGCGCGGATCTGCCCGTCCGCTTCGCGGCCAGCAAGCTCATGGAGGGCGACGAGCGTATCCTGCGGCAGCTTGAGCTGGATCAGAACGAGCGGGAGCTGCTCGAGCACATCATCCTGCAGATGGAGGCCGAGCGCGGGCTGGACCGCGCCGCCGCCGTGGCGGAGATGCGCTTTGATTTCATCAACAGGGTCTGCGAGCGCTGCGTGGTCAAGCCGCGCGAGAGCAAAGAGCATCTGCGCTCGCGCCGCATGGACGAGGTGCTGACCGGCAAATACACGGCCATCCCCGTGTTCTTCGGCATCATGGCCCTGGTCTTCTACCTGACCTTCGGCGTGATCGGCGCCTGGCTGCAGGATCTGATGGCCGCGGGGATCGAGTGGCTGGCCGGCGTGACGGAGGCCGGGCTCGCGGCGGCGAAGGTCAACCCCGTGCTGCAGGGCCTGATCATCGACGGCATCTTCGAGGGCGTGGGCGGCGTGCTGAGCTTCCTGCCCATCATCGTGACGATGTTCTTCTTCCTCTCCCTGCTCGAGGACAGCGGCTATATCGCCCGCGTGGCCTTCTTCATGGACAAGCTCCTGCGCCGCATCGGCCTTTCCGGGCGCAGCATCGTGCCGATGCTGATCGGCTTCGGCTGCACGGTGCCGGCGGTCATGTCCACGCGCACCCTCCCCAGCGAGCGCGACCGCAAGATGACCATCCTGCTGACCCCCTTCATGAGCTGCTCGGCGAAGCTGCCGATCTACGCCTTCTTTGTCAGCGCCTTCTTCCCGGACAGGGGCTGGCTGGTCATGACGGCGCTCTATCTGCTGGGCATCCTGACGGGGATCCTCGCGGCGCTGCTGTTCAAAAACACGCTCTTTCGGGGCGAGGCGGTGCCCTTCGTGATGGAGCTGCCCAACTACCGGCTGCCCAGCCCGCGCAGCGTGCTGCAGCTGCTGTGGGAGAAGGCCAAGGATTTCCTGCAGCGCGCCTTCTCCGTCATCCTGATCGCGACGATCGCGGTCTGGTTCCTCAAGAGCTTCGATGTGCGCTTCAACCTCGTGCAGGATTCGCACGAGAGCATCCTGGCCCTGCTCGCGGGCGCGCTCGCGCCGCTGCTGCGGCCCATCGGCCTCGGCGACTGGCGCATCTGCACCTCGCTCATCAGCGGCTTTATGGCCAAGGAGAGCGTCGTGAGCGTGATGGAGGTCCTGTTCCCCGGCGGCGTGAGCGCGGCGCTCAAGCCGCTCGGCGCGGCCTGCCTGCTGGTCTTCAGCCTGCTGTATACGCCCTGCGTGGCCGCCATCGCCTCCATCCGGCGCGAGCTGGGCCGCGGCTGGGCCGTCGGCGTGGTGCTCTGGCAGTGCGGCATCGCGTGGATCGCGGCGCTGCTGGTGCGCCTGATCGGCCTGCTGCTGGGCCTCGGATAAAAAAGCATCGAGCATGCGCAACCGCCCGCCGTTAAGGCGGGCGGTTGCTTTCTCCCTGTGTTGCGTGTATACTGAAAAAACAGAGAACAAAGAAAAGGAGAGTGCAGCATGAAAGCCGTATCCATCGACGCGTTCTGCCGCCTGAAATTCCTGTCCCGGGTCAGCTTTTCACCCGAGGGGCGCAGCGCCTGCCTCGTTGTGACGGAGATCGACAAGGCAAAGGACGAATACCGCTCCTGCCTGTGGCTCCGGCGGGACGGAAAACTGAGAAAGCTCACAAGCTTCGGAAAAGAATCCTCGTTCCAGTACCTCGACGAGGACACGATCCTCTTCCCCGGCAAGCGGGAGGAGGCGGACAAGGAGAGCATCGAGAGCCGCTGGTACCGCATCTCCCTCAGTGGGGGCGAGGCGGAGTTGGCGTGGACCTTCCCGATCCCCGTGAGCAAGGTCCTGCCCCTGCCGGACGGCGACCTGCTGCTGGCGGGCACGAGCTTCCCGGGCTTCGAGGAGCTGTACCGCGGCGGGAAAAAGCTGCTGGCGGACTATCAGAAGCAGCTCAAGGAGGGCAAGGACTACGAGGAGATCACGCAGGTGCCCTGGTGGTGGAACGGCAGCACCTTCACCAAGGGGAGCTATACCTCGCTCTTCCGCTACAGCGCGAGGACAAGGAAGCTCCGCCGCCTGACGGCCCTCAACGTGAACGTCTCCGCGCCGGAGCTCTCGCCGGACAGGAAGAGCGTCTTCTACCTCGCCTCGCCCGTACGCCCGAGGCTGCGCATGATGGGGGAGACCCGCCTGTGCCGCATGGATCTGGCCGGGGAGAAGGAGATCGTTCTGGCCGCGGACCGGGAGGACTTCTCCCTCTTCGGCTGCACGCCGGGCGAGCATTTTGCGGTCGTCCTCGCGAGCGACAATCGCTTCGGCCTCAACACCGACGCGGACTTCTACCGCCTCGACTACGCGAGCGGGGAGCTCTCGCCGCTCGCACGCTGGGGGGAGAGCATCGGCAGCTCCGTCGGCAGCGATATCCGCTACGGCGGCGGCCGGAGCTGCAAGATGGATGGCGACGTCTTCTACTTCATTTCCACGCGCTTTGACAGCGCGCGCCTTTACAAGCTGGAGGACGGGGTGATCACGCCCGTGACCGACCGGGACGGCTCGGTGGACTGCTTCGACGTCTGCCGGGGGAAGCTCCTGCAGATCGCGCTTTACGACATGAAGGGGCAGGAGCTCTACGACGGCCGCGGCCGGCAGCTCAGCCGCTTCAACGAGCACGCGCTGCGGGACAGCTATGTGGCGAAGCCCGAGATCCTCAACGTACAGCGCGAGGGCTACGAGGTCCATGGCTTCGTGCTCAGGCCGAAAGACTATGTGCCGGGGAGGAAATACCCCGTGATCCTCGACGTGCACGGCGGCCCCAAGACCGTCTACGGCCCGGTCTTTTACCACGAGATGCAGTACTGGGCGGGCAGGGGATATTTCGTGATCTTCTGCAATCCCACGGGCTCCGACGGCCGCGGCGCCTTCATGGACATCCGCGGGAAATACGGCACGATCGACTACGAGGACCTGATGGCCTTCACCGACGCGGCGCTGGAGGCCTGGCCGGATATGGACGCGGAGGAGCTCTTCGAGACCGGCGGCAGCTACGGCGGCTTCATGACCAACTGGATCATCGGCCACACCGACCGCTTCCGGGCCTGCGCCAGCCAGCGCTCCATCTCCAACTGGCTGAGCTTCGGCGTGTCGGACATCGGGGCGGAGTTCGTGCCCGACCAGAACGCGGCCGACGCCTGGAGCGACCCCGAAAAGCTCTGGTTCCACAGCCCGCTGAAATACGCCGACCGGGTCAAAACGCCCACGCTCTTCATCCACGCCTTCGAGGACTACCGCTGCCCGATCGACCAGGGCTATCAGATGTTCGCGGCGCTCATCGAGCACGGCGTGGAGAGCAGGCTGGTGTGCTTCCGCGGCGAGAACCACGAGCTGTCCCGCAGCGGCAAGCCCTCGCATCGCCTCAAGCGCCTGCGGGAGATCACCGAATGGTTCGACGCCCACAGGAAGGAGGCGTGAGCTTGACCGAAACCAGGATATACGTCGGCCTCAACGACGCGGAGACGCTCAAGCAGGAGCACGAGACCGCCCGATACGTCAGCGTTCTGAAAAACGTCTGTAAATGCTACAGGATCCCGTTTTCCTTTTCACTCGCGCAGGGTGGGTATGTCCATGAGGACGGACGCTATACGGAGGAGCAGACGCTCGTCATCTCCCTGATCGACGCGGACAGCGCGGTCGTCAATGAGATCGCCGCGGATCTGTGTGCCTTTTTTCATCAGGAGTCCGTCTTGATTACGGAAGACGAAGTGCGCTCATACTATGTGAATCGCGGGTTTTGAGTTTCAGCCGCGGCCGCCCGCGCAAAAAACTGCCCCCTGTGACCAACCTCACAGGGGGCAGTTTTATCCATTCAGTGCTTATGCCTTTTTCTTCTTGTGTACCGTTTTCCTCTTATCCTTTGTCTTCCAGAGCAGGAAATACACGACTGCCGTGAAAAGCGCATAGAAAATCAGCAGGAAGAGTCCCTTGACGAAGGTGAAATCGCCGATGTAGAGGCCCTCCAGGACCATGAACACCGCGAGGAACAGGATCAGCGTCCAGCAACGCGCCCAGTTTTTGCTCCCGGATGCGCAGCCCTTGACGGCATAGATCATGAGCACGAGGAACACGAGGATCGCCGAAACGGTCTTGGCCAGCGGCAGGATCGGGATGAAGTACCACATCGCGACCTCCAGAATGGCAAAGACAGCCACGTTCACACCGTGCCAGACGAGAGACAGGATCCGGTTCTTCTTTTTGGGCTTTTTCCTGCCGCGGACCGCCAGAACGATCCAGACGATCAGCTCGACAAGCAGGAGCACGATGATGAACAGGAGCTTGTTCACGATGCCGGAGATCGTCAGATGGATGATGCTGTTGTTCTCCATCCGCATCGCCGTTGTGGGAGAGTAGATTTTCTCGGTGAGCAGGGAGACGTCAGTGTAATCGCTGTCTGTCGGCTCGATCGCGATCCCGTCGACGGCGGTGACGATCTCGGCGGCATCCCCCTTGTTCAGCAGGTAGGAATACAGATTGTCCGCTTCGGCGCGGACTGTGTTCCCGGAGACCCGGAAGCCCGTATAGCTGATCGTCTGCGGCAGCAGGGCGGTCGAGGTGACGCGGACGGTCATACGCCGATCCGCCGGCAACGTGATCACGACTTTGTCCTTCGACCACTCCGCGTCCGGGAAGGAGTAGGGATCTTCCACCCCGCCCACCAGCTCGGCGCCGTCTGCGCGGATCTCCTTGACAAGGCTCTCGCCATCGGAGATCGTGACGTCGGCTTTGCCGTAGATCACGAGCCGGATATACTCCGAGGCATCCGAATAGAGCTCCGCGGGATCCTCGGAGGAATACAGCAGCGCCAGGTATTCACAGGGATTGTGCGCGTTGAAGAGGTTGGTCGTCCCAAGCTCCGGATCCCACTGCCTGGCCGGGAAATCCTGCAGCCCGCCCCGGAGGTAGTAGATATTGATCAAGGTGCCGAGATAGTCGCGCATGGCCTTGAGCTCGCTGCCCACGGCCTCGTCATCGACGCTCAACTGCTGCAGGGCTTCGAGCAGGACCTGCAGGGCGTCCTTGGTCCCGTCGCTGTTGGTCATGATGTCCACGACCAGGGGCTGCAGATACGCCGCGTAGGTGGCGGAGTCCGGCATCAGCACCAGCAGATAGTCCAGCACGGTCCGCAGTTGGTAGTTGATCTCGGAGTTGAACACCATCTCGGAGCCGGTGATCTCCCGATAGACCGAAGCGGCGCGGTCCATCAGCGCTCCGCAGTCCGTATCCGTCTCCAGCGACACAAAAAAGAGATCCGTTCCGTAGCGTTGATAACCCCAGTCGGCAAGCGGGATCTTGGGGATCAGGTCTTCCTTCTGCATGATGCAGAAGATGTTGGGATAGGGCACGGGCTCCCGCGTCGTTCTCGGCGTGGCGAAGGTGTAGGCGTAGACCGCGTCGAAGACGCCGGACTGCGTGCAGTCTGCCGCGGTGATGTTGGCGACGGCGCCGCCGCGGCTGAAGCCGACGATCCAGAGGACCAGCCTGCCGGAAAGAGGATGGCGCTCCAGATAGTCGGCGATCGCAGCTTGCACGGTCAGGGAGGCGGTCTGAAAGCCGACCGGCCTGAGCTCATCGCCGACGGTGAAATTGCTCGCCCACTCCTTGGTGTAATTGCCGCCGCAGACCGCGCAGGCCAGAATACTCGTACCGGCGATCTCCTTCAGCGCCAGACCGTAGGCGATGGAGTCGGCGGTGGGAGGCGTCAGGTAAGGATCGGCTTCGATCGAATCAAAGCCGGCATTGCGCAGAAAGGCCTTCAGGTTCCAGGCCTGGTCATCCGGATGCGCCTCATCCCGGTTGGCGGACAGCGCCATCCCCAGCGACAGCTGTGCAAGCTTATGGTTATAGACATCCGGGGACGCGCAGAAGAAATCGTCGCTGTACGGATACTCCCAGGAGCGCGTCTTCCCGAAGAGGGAGAAGTCCCCCGAGACTGAGGATGTGTCCGCTGCCAGCGCGGGGCAGCCGGCGGACAGGAGGAATGCCGCGGCGAGCAGGATGCAGACGAGGAGCCTGCTTGACGCGCGGAGGGACTGCGTTCGTTTTCTCATATCGACACCCGCTTTTTGAATTCTGTTTCTTTGGATACGGCCTGCATATGCCTGCGGAAAAGGCCTCCCGTGATCGGTTCATTGTCACAGGAGGCCTTTCCGCGCGCATGGAAAGACATCCGCAAGCGCGCAGTGCTACTGCTTGTCGAAATGCAGAACTACACCTAGGACGGTGGACTGGATGCCTTCGCCGTCGTCGGTGAAGCTCATCTTGGCGTCTCCCTTGAGCTTGAAGCCGTTGCCGGTCTCTTCCCAGGTGCATTTGCTCACCTCGTCGTCCGAGGTGAATTCCGCCGTGCCGTCGGGGTTCAGGACCAGGAAAATGTCGTGCTCAAACTCTCCCTGCTCGTCCTTGAGCGACATGTAGGCCGCCTTCCAGATACCGACGTACTTGCTCCCAGAGAGGTCCTTTTTCTTGTCGGAGCCGCAGGCCGAAAGAAGCGCGCAGGAAAGGATTATCAGCAGGCAGAGGATCAATGCCGCAGCCTTTTTCATCGTTGTTTCCTCCTCATTGTTCTTTGCCGCAAAACCTGTCGTTTGGCAGAGAAAACCATAGAAAACCCGATTGTTTTCTCTGTGTGATGTTCATTATAGCAGGGTTATCCAAGCCGTTCAAGCATATCGCGCGGGAGCCGGTCAAAAAGAGAAGATTGCTCTTTCGAAACGGAAAAACCCGTGCTATACTGGGATATGAAAATGTGCGAAAGGGAGGCTGCGGCAGCATGGAAATCCCGTCACAGGATCAACTGAAGAACATCATAGCGGAAGCCTTCTCCATAACAGAGGACACCGCCTCCAAGAGGGAGATCAAAAACCGTCTGCAGTCCGCCGGCAAAGTGACCGGAACCAATCTCTGTATGATGGTCTGCGCGAATTTGATCGCCTGTATCGGTCTCAACGCGGGATCCATGACGGTAGTGGTCGGCGCGATGCTGATCGAGCCGCTGCTGGGAAGCATCCTGATGCTTGCCTACAGCACGGCAGCGGCAGACAGGCATCTTCTCAAAGCTTACGGCCTCGGCTTTGCGTTTCAGATCGCCGCGAGCATTCTGGCCTCCACGGTCTATTTCCTCCTGACGCCGCTGAAAGAGCCGACGGCGGAGCTGATCTCCATGACGCGGCCAGCCCTGTATGAAGTCGTCGTCGCCCTTGTCGGCGGCATCGCCGGCATGATCGGCATGACGCGAAAAGAAAAGGTGAACACCATCATCCCCGGTGTCGCGATCGCGACCTCGTTGATGCCGCCTCTGTGTACCTGCGGCTATGCGATTTCCGCCTGGAATCTCAACATGCTTGCCGGCGCCGCCTATCTTTTCCTCGTGAACGCCTATTTCATTGCGCTCGGCGCGAGCCTCATCCTCAGCCTATTCAAAATCCCGAGGGCCGAGGAGATGACGGACGAGGAATGGGAAAAGGCAAAGAAGAAGATGATCCGCAACACCGTGATCTTCATCATTCCCGCGCTGATTGCGACCATCCTCCGCGTCGCGGGCAAGGTATAAGGCAAAACAGGACATCGGTCCGAACAGAAAAAGCCGCATCCGGAGCAGGAGCTTTCCGGATGCGGCTCTTTTCTTATTCGAATTCCACCGTGGCGGGGGGCTTGGAGGTGATGTCGTAGAGGACGCGGTTGACGCCGCGCACCTCGTTGACGATGCGCACCGAGACGCGGTCGAGCACCTCATAGGGGATGCGGGACCAGTCTGCGGTCATGAAGTCCGAGGTCTGGACGCTGCGCAGGGCCACGGCGTAATCGTAGCTGCGCCCGTCGCCCATCACGCCGACCGAGCGCATGTTGGTCAGCGCCGCGAAATACTGGCTCATGCTCTGCGAGAGCCCGGCCTTCGCCACCTCGTCCCGGAAGATGAAGTCCGCCAGCCGCAGCATTTCGAGCTTCTCCCGGGTGATCTCCCCGATCACGCGGATGCCCAGCCCCGGCCCGGGGAAGGGCTGGCGCGAGACCAGCGCCTCGGGCAGGCCGAGCTCCCGGCCGAGCGCGCGCACCTCGTCCTTGAAGAGCATGCGCAGCGGCTCGACGATCTCCTTGAAATCCACATGCTCGGGCAGGCCGCCCACGTTGTGATGGCTCTTGATCACGGCGGCCTCGCCCTTGCCGGACTCGATCACGTCCGGATAGATGGTGCCCTGGGCGAGATAGTCCACGGCGCCGATCTTTTTGGCCTCCTCCTCGAACACGCGGATGAACTCCTCGCCGATGATACGGCGCTTGTGCTCCGGCTCGGTCACGCCCGCGAGACGGGTGAGAAAGCGATCCTCCGCGTTGACCCGCACGAAATGGAGCGCGCGTCCGGAGAAGGCGGCTTCGATCTCGTCGCCCTCGTGCAGACGCATGAGACCGTGGTCGACGAACACGCAGCTGAGCTGATTGCCCACGGCCTCGGAGAGAAGGGCCGCCGCGACCGAGGAATCCACCCCGCCGGAGAGCGCCAGCAGCACGCGCCCGCCGCCGAGCTCGGCGCGCAGGCTCTCCACCGCGCGGCGCCGGAAGTCCGCCATCGTCCAGTCGCCCACGGCGCCGCAGATCTCATAGAGGAAGTTGCGCAGCATCCGGCTCCCGTACTCGGTGTGGCTGACCTCGGGGTGGAACTGCACGCCGTAGAAGCCGCGCTTCTCGTCGCAGATGCCCACGGTGGGACAGGCGGCGGAGCGGGCGGCCAGCCGGAAGCCCTCCGGCACCGCGGCCATATAGTCCCCGTGGCTCATCCAGGTAACGCTCTCCTCCGGCAGGCCCCGGAACAGAGGACAGGAGGCGTCGAAGAAGGTGCGCGTCTTGCCGTACTCCCGCGCGGCGTCGTCCTGCGCCGCGGTGACCCGGCCGCCCAGCGCCTGCGCCAGAAGCTGACAGCCGTAGCAGATGCCGAGGATGGGCAGCCCCAGCGTGAAGAGCGCCGGATCGACGGAGGGCGCGCCGGGCGCGTAGACCGAGCTCGGCCCGCCGGTGAAGATGATGCCGATGGGATCGAAGGCGCGGATGGCCGCAAGCGGCGTGTCGTGCGGCAGCACCTCGCAGTACACGTGGTGCTCACGCACACGGCGGGCGATCAGTTGGTTGTACTGCCCGCCGAAATCCAGGATCAGGATCTTCTGCATGATCGGCTCCTCTTATCTGCAGTTTTTGCCGGGATCATTGTCTGACGGCGGCGAAAACATTCGAATCCCCGATCGTTTTCGCCATCCGACGATTTTGTGCTATTATACCGCGGCGGTGAGGCGCTGACAAGTCTTACGCGAGAGAAGCGCGGATCAGCCCCTCGAACAGGGGATGCGGGCGGTTGGGGCGGCTCTTGAACTCCGGGTGGAACTGCACCCCGATGAAAAAGCGCCGGTCGGAGAGCTCGACCGCCTCCACGATGTGCCCGTCCGGCGAGACGCCGCAGAGGCACATGCCCTTTTCGGACAGGAGCTCCCGGTACTCGTTGCAGAACTCGTAGCGGTGGCGGTGCCGCTCGCGGATCAGGCTCTCCCCGTAGCAGTCCGCCATGCGGCTGCCGGGCCGCACCGCGCAGGGCCAGGCGCCGAGGCGCAGCGTGCCGCCCTTGTCGATCTGCTCGTTCTGGTCGGGCAGGAAGTCGATGACCTTGTGGGGTGAGGAGGGATCGAACTCGCCCGAGTCGGCGTCGGCCAGGCCGCAGACGTTCCGGGCAAACTCGATCACCGCCACCTGCATGCCGAGGCATATGCCGAGATAGGGCAGGTCGTGCTCCCTGGCCCAGCGCGCGGTCTCGATCATGCCCTTCACGCCGCGGTCGCCGAAGCCGCCGGGGACGACCAGCCCCGCGCAGCCGGCGAGCATGTCTCCGGCATTCTCCGCCGTGATGTTCTCGCTGTCGATCCAGCGGATCTCCACCCTCGCGCCGCAGGCGTAGCCCGCGTGACGCAGGGCCTCGGCCACGGAGAGGTAGGCGTCGTGCAGCTGCACGTACTTGCCCACGAGGCCGATGGTCACCTCCCTGTGCAGATTTCGGATCCGCTCCACCATGGCCCGCCACTCGTCCAGCTGCGGCGCGCGCGTCCAGAGCCCGAGCTCCCGGCAGACGATCAGGGAGAAGTCGTGCTCCTCCAGCATCAGCGGCGCCTCGTAGAGGATGGGGAGGGTGCGGTTCTCGATCACGCAGTCGGGCCTGACGTTGCAGAACATGGCGATCTTGCGGAAGATCTCGGGCTCCAGCGGCTCGTCGCAGCGCAGCACGATGATGTCCGGCGAGATGCCCATGCCCTGCAGCTCCTTGACCGAGTGCTGGGTGGGCTTGGTCTTGTGCT
>CAMJQX010000009.1 GCA_946408145.1 uncultured Clostridia bacterium | reverse complement strand
AGCGATACGACCACGGTCTGCAACGTCAAGACCCGCATGGGCCAGACCGAGACCATCCTCTATACGCCTGAGGAATTCCGCAGGGAGTACGGCTTCGCGCCGCTTCGGATGATAGACCTCAAGGCCCTGATGGGCGACAGCTCGGACAATATCCCGGGCGTGCCCGGCGTCGGTGAAAAGACCGCGCTGGAGCTGATTCGCAAATATGACACGATCGACGCGATCTATGCGGATCTCGACAAGCTCGAGATCCGCGACAGTCTGCGCAGGAAGCTTGCCGACGGGGAGGAGAGCGCAAGAATGTCCTTCTGGCTTGCGACGATCTTCCGCGAGGTCCCGCTCGCTTTCCGCCCGGAGGACAATCTCTGGGATCACGGCTACAAGCCCGAGCTCTATGGCATGCTGAAGCGGCTGGGCTTTCTCAAATTCATCGAAAAGTGGGGGCTGACCCCGCCGGAGGACGCTGCGATCGAGAGCACGGCTGCGGCCATGGAGCGCGTCGCGGTGCAGAGCGAAGAGGAGATCTCCGCGCTGCGCGCGGCGATCGCAAAGGCGGAGCGTCTTGCGGTGATGCCGCTCGACGGGCTCGAGCGGATCGAGGTCTGCGACGGCGAGCGGGTCTACGAGCTCGCCTGGTCGAGCTGCGGCGAAGCGTACAATCAGCTTTTGCGGGCGATCTTCGACCCGGAAAAGAAAAAGAGCTCCCACCATGTGAAGGAGCTGATGAGCCTGCTGCTCGCCGAAGGCCTGCCCATTGACGGCTTTGTCTTCGACACGGCGCTGGCCGCCTATCTGCTCGACGCCACGGGCAGCGACTACTCCTTTGCCCGCATCACGCCGCGCTATCTGGGCTTTGACTGCGGCGGCGCCGAGGCCGTTTGGCTTCTGGAGCCGGTGCTGCGGGAAAAACTGGAAGAGAACGGCATGACGATGCTGTATGAGATTGCGGAACTGCCGCTCTGCCGGGTCCTGGCGGAGATGGAGCAGGCGGGCTTTCTCGTGGACCGCGGGGCGCTCTATGACTTCGGCGAGAGCCTGAACGCGGACATCGCCCGCCTGCAGCAGAGCATCTGGCTGCACGCGGGGCGGGAGTTCAACATCCAGTCGCCCAAGCAGCTCGGCGAGGTGCTGTTCGAGGATCTGATGCTGCCCTCCGGCAAGAAGACCAAGACCGGTTGGAGCACCAACGCGGACGTACTCGAAAAGCTGCGCGGCAAACACCCCATCGTGGATGAGGTGCTGGAATACCGTATGCTCACAAAGCTCAAATCCACCTATGCCGACGGCCTGCTGAAGGTGATCTCCGACGACGGGCGCATCCACACGAGCTTTCAGATGACCGTCACCGACACGGGCAGGCTCTCCTCCCGCGAGCCGAATCTGCAGAACATCCCCATCCGCAAAAAGCTCGGCGCGCAGATCCGCGGCATGTTCGTGGCAAGCCCCGGCAAGCTGCTGGTCGACGCGGACTACAGCCAGATCGAGCTGCGGCTGCTGGCGCATATCTCCGGCGACGAGACCATGCGGGCGGCCTTCCTGAGCGGGGAGGACTTCCACGCCGTCACCGCCTCGCAGGTGTTCGACACGCCGCTTTCCGAGGTCACGCCGACGCTGCGCAGCCGCGCCAAGGCTGTCAACTTCGGCATCGTCTACGGGATCTCCGCTTTCTCGCTGGCGCAGGACATCGGCGTATGGCCGAACGAGGCCAAGGCCTACATGGAGGCATACCTGAGCAAATACCACGGCGTGCGCGACTATATGGCGCGCATCAAGGAACAGGCGAAGACCGACGGCTATGTGACCACGCTCTACGGCCGCCGGCGTGAAATGCCGGAGCTAAAGAGTTCAAATTTCAATATCCGCTCCTTCGGCGAGCGCGTCGCGCTGAATATGCCGATCCAGGGCACGGCGGCGGACATCATCAAGATCGCCATGGTGCGGGTCTATGAGCGCCTCAAAGCGGAAAAGCTCGAGGCAAAGCTCCTTCTGCAGGTGCATGACGAGCTGATCGTCGAGTGCCCGGAGGCGGAGGCGGAAGAGGTCTCTCTGATCCTTAAGGAAGAGATGGAGAATGCCGCGCAGCTCTCTGTGCCGCTGACGGCGGAGGTGCACACCGGCCACAGCTGGGCGGAGGCGCACTGAGATGGGCCTCCGTATTCGCGACGCCCGCCCCGCTGATCTGGACAGGCTCGAAGAGCTGGAATCCCTGTGCTTCTCCGTTCCCTGGACGCGGGAACAGCTCGAGAGCCAGATGCCGGACGCACAGCATGTTTTCCTGGTAGGCGAAGAGGACGGCTGCGTGCTCGGCTATGTGGGGATGATGACAGTGCTCGACGAGGGCTACATCTCCAATGTGGCCGTCGCCCCGGAGGCAAGACGGCGCGGGATCGGCCGCGCGCTGGCCGCGGCGCTGCTGGATCGGGCGGAGACGCTTTCGCTCAGCTTCGTGACGCTGGAAGTGCGCGAGCACAACGATCCGGCGATCGCGCTGTACGCCGGGCTCGGCTTCGTCCCCGTCGGCCTGCGCAAAAACTATTACGATTCTCCGAAAGAGAACGCGCTATTGATGACAAAGTATTTGAAGTGAGGAACCGGAATTGAAGATTCTTGCTTTTGAATCCACCTGCGATGAGACCGCGGTGGCTGTTGTGGAAGACGGCAGAAGGATCCTGACCGACCAGATATTCTCCCAGGCGGATCTGCACGCGGTCTACGGCGGCGTTGTGCCGGAGATCGCCTCCCGCTGCCATGTGGAGTCGATTTCCCTCCTGGCGGAGAAGGCGATCCGGGCTGCCGGCATCGAACGCGGGGATATCGACGCGGTCGCCGTCTCCTACGCCCCGGGCCTGATCGGAGCGGTGCTGGTCGGCGTCAACTTTGCCAAGGCCTGCGCGCTGGCGCTCGGCGTGCCGCTGATCCCGGTGCACCATATCCGCGGGCATATCGCCGCGAACTATCTCGCATATCCGGAGCTCGAGCCGCCCTTTCTCTGCCTCGCGATCTCCGGCGGCAATACCATTCTGGTCGACGTGCGTGACTATACCGACATGAAGATCCTCGGCGCGACGAGAGACGACGCGGCAGGGGAGTGCTTCGACAAGACGGCCCGCGTGCTCGGGCTGCCCTATCCGGGCGGGAAGCCCATCGATCAGCTCGCGCAGGGGGGAGACGATACGCGCTATGAGTTCCCGATCGCCCATGTCGACGGGAACCCTTACGACATGAGCTTTTCCGGCTTGAAGACCGCCGTCATCAATCTCGTGCACAACGCCGAGCAGAAAGGTGAGCAGATCGACCGGGCCGGGCTCGCCGCCTCCTTTACCAGGGCAGTCAGCGACAGTCTGGTGCCGCGTACGGTGCATGCGGCAAAGGAGCTCGCTTATGACAAAGTCGTCGTGGCGGGCGGCGTGGCGGCAAATTCCCGCATCCGCGCGGATTTCCAGAGGGCAGCTGCGGATAACGGTTTTCGTCTGTATATCCCGCCGCTGCGCCTCTGCGGCGACAACGGCGCCATGATCGGCGCGCAGGGCTACTACGAATATCTCGCCGGCCATACGGCGGGCAGCGATCTGAACGCTTATGCGACGATGGAGCTTTGATCGGGAGAGGGTGAAGGCATGACGGTACACGAGGGACACAGGGAGCGTCTTCGCGACAGCTTTCTGACGCACGGACTTGACAGCTTTCATGAAGTGCAGGCGCTGGAGCTCCTTCTGTTTTACGCTGTCCCGCGGCGGGACACCAATCCGCTTGCCCATGCGCTTCTGGAGCATTTCGGCTCGCTGGAGGGCGTCTTTTCCGCCTCCGAGCGGGAGCTTTGCGAGGTGCCCGGCGTCGGGAAAAGCACGGCCGCGCTGATCCTTCTCGTACCGCAGATCCTCAAGCGGAGCCGCGTGGCGGCCGCCGATGAGATCAAGCAGATCCGCAGCGGGCGAGACGCCGCCGAATATCTCCGCCCGCGCCTCGATACCGAGACGGAGGAGGTCGCGCTGATGATCTGTCTGGACTCACAGATGGCGGTCATCAACTGCATCGAGCTTGCGCGCGGAACGATCAACGCGGTCGACTTCAACATCCGGCGCATGGTGGAGCACGCGATCAAGAGCAAGGCCAGCGCCGTGATCCTCGCGCACAATCATCCGGGCGGCAGCCCGCGCATGTCGCGCGAGGACGACGCGGTGACGTCCAGAGTATACAAGGCGCTGGAGCTTGTCGGCATCCGGCTCTATGATCATATCATCGTGGCCGGAGACGAGTACAGCTCCGTCAACGATCTGGGCGGCATGCGCGTATACAGCTTTTGATGTTATTATGTAAACTCTTCTTTGTTATCTTTTCGTAACCTAACCCCATTAGCGGCTTCGCCTTTTTTCCCCAGGAATCGACAAAAGTATTGATAATCCAAGCTTTTTCCCATGTTGAAAAAGCTGTTGAAAATGTTGATAACTATTTGAAGTCATTTTATTTTTTCGCGTTATGTAACCGCCTTTTTGCCTGTGATCGGTTTTCGCTCCGTTCACGGTTTCTTGTTTTCCGGAACATTCGGCGGCGGCTTCGTGTGACCAGAGCGATCAAGAAGGCAGTTTTGTCTCGATCCTGAGAGGGCTGAAAACTGTCTGTTATTTTCAGCCCTGAAAAGCAGCGTTTATCGGCGCTCCGGCCATTTATTCATATGCGATCTTTTCGATCTTTACTGAAATGAAAACGCCGCCGATACGGCGGCAAAAGGAGTTTCTTATGGCGCAGGCGCAAAACCGTCTCAATTCCAGCAAAATGGGGGAAATGCCCGAGGGCAGGCTGCTGCTCTCCATGGCGATCCCAATGATGCTCTCCATGCTGGTACAGGCGCTGTATAACGTGGTGGACAGCATCTACGTTGCCAGAGTGTCGGAGGACTGCCTCTCGGCGCTCTCTCTGGCCTTCCCTGCGCAGAACATCATGATCGGTCTCGGCACCGGCACCGGCGTCGGCGTGAGCACGCTCATTTCGCGCGGTCTCGGCGCCGGTGATCAAAAACGCGCGGGCCGCGTCGCCGGCACGGCGATCTTTCTGAGTTTTTGCTGCTGGGCGCTGATGGCCGTCTTCGGCATTTTCTTCGGCGAGCGCTTCATCCGTTCCCAGACCGATATCGAGAGCATCCGGCAATACGCGGTCTCTTACCTCCGTATCGTGACGGTCGGCTCGCTCTTTGTCTATCTGGAGATCAGCGCGGAGCGCTTCCTGCAGTCTACCGGTCAGACGAGGCTGTCCATGTGGACGCAGATGATCGGCGCGGTGACGAACATCATACTCGACCCGGTCTTCATCTTCGGCTGGTTCGGGCTTCCCGCCATGGGTACGGCCGGCGCGGCCATCGCAACCGTGATCGGGCAGGCGACGGGCGCGGGCGTCGGCTTCGCATTCCAGCTTCGCCGCAACCGCGAGCTGCCGATCCTCTTGTCGGAGATCCGCCCGCGCTGGCGTCTGATCGGCGAGATCTACCGTATCGGCTTTCCGTCCATCCTCATGATGTGCATCGGTTCGCTGACGAATTACATGATGAACATCATCCTCATCGGCTTCACCTCCACCGCGATCGCGGTTTACGGCGTATACTTCAAGGTTCAGAGCTTTTTCTTCATGCCGATCTTCGGCCTGAACAACGGCCTGATCCCCATCATCGGCTACAATTACGGCGCCCGGAAGAAGGACCGCATCTACCGGACGATTCGATACGCCGTTCTATATGCCTCCGTCGTCATGCTGCTCGGCTTTACGGTGTTCCAGCTTTTCCCCAAAACACTGCTCGGCATCTTCAGTCCTTCGGACGCCATGCTTGCGATCGGCGTTCCGGCGCTGCGGCGCATCAGCCCGAGCTTCCTCTTCGCCGGCTTCTGCATCGTCGCCGGTTCGACCTGTCAGGCGCTGGACAAGAGCATGTATTCCTTCCTCGTCTCCATTCTTCGCCAGGTCGTGGTGCTGATCCCCGCCGCCTGGCTGCTGGCGCAGACGGGGGAGCTGAACAACGTCTGGTGGTGCTTCCCCATTGCGGAGGTCATGTCGCTGATCGCGAGCGCTTTCTTCCTCCGCCGTTCGCTCAGGAAGATGGAAAAAGCCATCGGATAGGGGACTTTATGATATAGAAAAGAGGCAGAAACAAACGTTTCTGCCTCTTTTCGTGGAGCTGGTAATGTGACTCGAACACACGACCTGCTGATTACGAATCAGCTGCTCTACCGACTGAGCTATACCAGCATCTGACCAGCGAATGGTAGTTTAACACATTCAGGGACTTTCGTCAACAGGAATCTTTCGCTTTCAGAACCACAGCTCGTAGCGGAAATACTGCTCCTGAAAACGGAGCGTTTCGCGGATCTCCTCTTCGGTAAAGGAACAGCCCTCCGGGGTGACGATCCACTTGTCCTCGGCGTCGTCCAGGCGGTGGACGGCGGCGCTCACAATGCCGGTAAAGCGCGCAGCGGGCGTTTCGACGCCGAGAAGATAGGCGTCCTGCTCCTCGCCGTCGGGCGCCGTGACGCCGGGTACATAACCGTAGTTGATCGGGTAGATCATATCCGGATGCTCCGGGTGCCGGCTGCCCATAGGGCGGTCGACGATCACGGTGACGCTCTTGCCGAAGGGCACCGTGATGCGCCGCCAGGCAGCCGTCAGTTTTTCCGTGTTCCATGCCGCGTTGGCCGGGCTTGTTGAGGGAAGGCATACGGCGGGGATCCCGAGCTCGGGCTCGATGTATTTGTGATAGAGCCTCGCGGCCGTGCCGCCGTTGACATAGATCCGCCCGACGCGCGAGCCGCGCAGGATGGGGCGCAGATCGTTTGCGATCACGTCCCGGATCGAGCTGTCGGACGAGCCCACGATGCTGCAGGAGGCGATAACGTCCCAGAGCGCGACATGACGCCGCGCGAGCATTTCTTTTTTCTCCGCGATCGTCTGCGGCGCCGCCTCGCCGTACAGCGCGGCAAGCACGCGCCAGAAGCGGTTCTGCGGGTGCCCGTAAAAGAAGGCCGCCTCCCGTGATTTGACGGAGGGAAAGCTGCCGAGGATCAACACTTCGCTGTTCTCGTCGTACAGCGGGGGGATCGGATGTTTGATCTGTATGCGTTCCATGCTGCTCTCCGACTTTCTCAGATCTTGCTTGTTTCATCTGCCCGTATTGTCTCACAGCTTTGCCGTATTTTCAATGCCGAGTTGAAGAGTCAAGGGAAGAAGACGAAGTTTGCTCTTGTGTTTTGACAGTTATTCACTATAATGTAGACAAGACCCAAATCAAAACGATACGGAGGAAATCAAAATGAACGAGATCAGTCTGGAAAAAGCCAAAGAGATCCTGAGCGGCTTCACCTCGCAGGCCGAGGAGCTGCTGAAAAACCCCGCCAAGGTGGAAGAGCTGCTGCAGCAGCTGGAGAACAAGATGAAGGAGATCCCCACTGTGGGCGAGTACGTGTCCCGCCTGCCGCTGATGATCTCCATGATCCGCGCCTACATCCGCAAGGAGTACACCGCGGTCTCTCCCAAGGTCATCGTGACGATGGTCGCCGCGGTCATCTATCTGCTGCTCGGCAAGGACCTCATCCCCGACAAGACGCCCATCGTCGGCTATGCGGACGATCTGGCTGTCTTCGTGGCCGCGTTCGCGCTCGTCGATCCGGAGCTCAACGCCTACGCCCAGTGGCGCGGCGAGCAGGGTGAGCCCGAAGCCGCGCCCGAAGCCTGATCCGCCGCCCTCAGCAAAACCGGCATCCTGACGGATGCCGGTTTTGTTGTGTGAAGCGCTTATTGTCGTTCAAGATTCTATTTTCATAATCAGCGTATTGGAAGAGATCAAACTGCGGAGTCGAAAAAAGTGAAACTCTTTGCATAAATATTCTCCCACTGACGGTGTATTTCTTGCTGATATGCACAAAAGTTTGTTGAAAACGAAAAAGCTGTTTGCAATCGGCAGTTTGATGATTTATAATGCTAAAGCGTATATGAGAAAACACGGCAAATAACTCATACAGGTGGTTGTTCATGACAGGCTACATAGTCAAGCGTATAGCTGTTTCGATCCTGACCTTGCTGCTCATCATGTGTATCACGTTCCTCTTGATGAACGCGGTACCCGGCAGCCCGTTTTTGACGGAGAAATCCACGCCGGAGATGATTGCCCGGGCCAATGCCAAATACGGTCTGGACAAGCCTTTGTATGTGCAGCTTTTCAACTATATCAAGAACTATCTTCGCGGCGATCTGGGCACCTCCCTGAAAATGCAGGAGGGCACACCCGTCCGCGACATCATTTTTCATCAGGGCAAATTTGAACTGTCTCTCAAGCTCGGCGTCTATGCGCTGATCCTGGCTGTGGTGATCGGTATCCCCCTGGGGTGCATTGCGGCCTACAACCGCGGCAGGTGGATCGACGGCTTCCTGCGTGTGCTGACGACGGTCGGCGTCGCGGTTCCGACCTTCGTGCTGGCGGCGCTCCTGCTCGTCACCTTCGCCGTCAAGCTGCAGTGGCTGCCGACACTCAGCAGCAGCTTAACCTCGTTCAAGAGCTATATCATGCCGGTCATCAGCCTTTCCTTCTACTATACCTGCTATGTGGCGAAGCTGACCCGCACCAGCATGCTCGACGCGATCAATCAGGACTATATCCGTACCGCGCGTGCCAAGGGCGTGACGACCCGCTCCCTCATCATCAAGCACGCCCTGCGCAATTCCCTGATCCCCGTCATCACCTATCTCGGACCCGTCATGGCCGGCATTATCACCGGCAGCTTTGTCGTGGAGTCCACCTTCTCGATCCCGGGCCTCGGCAAGTATTATGTACAGAGCGTTCTGACCCGCGACTATCCGGTCATCATGGCGACGACGGTCGTTCTTTCCGCGCTGGTCATCTTTATGAATCTGGTCGTGGACATCGCCTATAAAATCGTGGATCCGCGCATCACGCTCAGCGCAAAGGAGGACTGAGAGATGGACGGAAAGTTTGCCAAGCTCAGCCCCTTTCAGGTCGATCCCGACAAGATCCCCGATCTGCT
This sequence comes from uncultured Clostridia bacterium, assembly GCA_946408145.1. The sequence continues at coordinate 7,549 of CAMJQX010000009.1, read as the reverse complement.
TCAGCTCGATGCTGAGGACTTCGAGCCCGCGGCCGAGAACGAAAAGGCCGCTATGGTCGAGACCCACAAGAGCATTTCCTACTGGCGTGACGCGTGGCGCCGTTTCCGCGCCAACACCGTATCCATGGTCGCGCTCGCCATCTTCTTTATCTGCCTGCTGTTCGCTTTCCTCGGCCCGCTGCTGATCCCGTACAGCTACGGCTCGCAGTACCGCTCCTCCCAGAAGCTGGCGCCCTTTGAGTACTCCAAGGGCGAAGAGCTGATTCGCAGCAGCATCGCCGGCAAGTACGACGGCTTCTACGCCACCGCGCTCCAGCCGGGCAGCATGACGGCGCTCAAAAAGGGTGATTATTTCATCAAGTATAAGGGCCAGACCTATGCCTTCAAGCTGGAGAAGGCGATCGAGAAGAGCGTGCTGATCCTGGATCTCGATTCGGAGGACGTTTTGTACGTCGTCAAGGAATCGGCGATCAAGGACGGCGAGGTCACCGATCACAGCCCGATCGAATACACTGACACGCCAGCCGAAGGCGCAAACGAGATCAAGCTGGTCAACAGTGTCTTCCCGCACGTGTTCGGGACGGATTCTGCCGGACGTGACATCATGTCCCGCACGATGTACGGAACGCGCGTGTCCATCATCATCGGCATCGTCGCCGCCCTGATCGTGCTCGTCATCGGCTCGATCTACGGCGCTGTGTCCGGCCTTTCCGGCGGCGCGGTCGACTTCGTCATGATGCGTATCGTCGAGCTGATCTACTCGATCCCCGAGGTGCTGATCGTCCTGCTGCTGCAGGTCGTGCTGAAGGATCCCCTGCAGGCCTGGTTCGATTCGAGTCAGACGGCCTTTGCCAAGGCCATGGGCGATCTCGGCTCCGGCATCGTGAGCATCTTCATTACCTTCGCCCTGCTCTACTGGGTGACGATGGCCCGCATCGTGCGCGGCCAGGTGCTGCAGCTGAAAAAGCAGGAGTACGTCACCGCGGCGACGGCGCTCGGCGCGTCCAACGGACGCATCATCCGCCGCCACCTTCTGCCGAACTGCGTCGGTCAGCTGGTCATCACGACCTGTCTGCAGATCCCAAGCGCCATCTTCCTGGAATCCTTCCTGTCCTTCCTCGGCCTGGGCGTTTCGGCTCCGATGGCGAGCCTCGGCTCTCTCTGCTCCGACGCGCTGGAGACGATTTCGATCTATCCGTACCGCCTTGTTTTTCCGGGCATCATCCTGACCGTTGTGGTCCTGACGCTCAATCTGATCGGCGACGGCCTGCGCGACGCGCTCGATCCGCGCCTGAAGAAGTAAGGAGGGAGGACGCGACATGGATGAAAACAAAACGCTTCTTGAGGTAAAAGACCTCAAGGTCTCCTTCTTTACGCCGGCCGGTGAGGTCAAGGCCGTCAACGGCATCTCCTACAGTCTCGGCTACAACGAGGTCATGGGCATCGTGGGCGAGTCGGGCTCCGGCAAGAGCGTCGAGGCCTATTCCATCATCGGCCTCCTGCAGAGCCCCGGCAAGGTCATCGGCGGCTCCATCCGCTTTGAGGGCGAGGACGTTTTGGCCTTCACCGACGAGCAGATGCGGCAGTTTCGCGGCAACAAAATCAGCATGATCTTCCAGAATCCCATGACCTGCCTCAACCCCGTCTACACCATCGGCAACCAGCTGATGGAGGCGCTGCTGTGCCACAACAAGGCCGCCTCGAAGGCCGAGGCGCGCAAGCGCGCGATCGAGATGCTCGAGCTCGTCGGCATCAACAACGCCGACAAGCGCATCGACCAGTATCCGCATGAGTTTTCCGGCGGCATGCGTCAGCGCGCGATGATCGCGATGGCGCTCATCTGCGAGCCGAAGCTTCTGATCGCGGATGAACCCACCACCGCGCTCGACGTGACCATCCAGGCCCAGATCCTGGAGCTGATGAAGAGCCTGCAGAAAAAAGAGAACACCTCCATCATCTTCATCACGCACAACCTCGGCGTCGTCGCGGAGATCTGCGATCGCGTCTCGGTCATGTACGCCGGACATATCGTGGAGCAGGGACCCGTCAACGATATTTTCTACAACCCGCAGCACCCCTATACCAGGGGCCTGCTGGCCTCGACCCCGCGCCTCGACGAGGACGAGCGGGAGCGCCTGATCCCCATCGAAGGCACGCCGATCGATCTTCTCAATCCTCCCAAGGGCTGCAACTTCGGCCCGCGCTGCAAGAACTGCATGAAGATCTGTCTGCGCGAGAAGCCCCCGTTTACCGAGGTCGGCGAGGGGCACATCTCCGCCTGCTGGCTCCATCTGAAAGAGGCCGTCGGAAAGGAGGGGAGCTCCGATGCCTGAGCAAATCCATCCGCAGATCGACGCGCAGGAGCGCAGAGTCCTTTTGGAGATCGATAATCTGCGCAAGTATTTCCCCGTGAAGACAGGGCTGTTCCAGAAGAAGTACGTGCAGGCGGTCGAATCGGTATCCTTCTCGATCTACCGCGGGGAGACCCTCGGTCTGGTGGGCGAATCCGGCTGCGGCAAGACCACGCTCGGCCGCACCATCATCCGCCTCTATGAGCCGACGAGCGGCCGGATCGTCTACGACGGTACGCCGATCTATGACAGCGAGAAGAAGATCGCGGTGGACATGCTCCCTTACCGCCGCAAAATGCAGATCATTTTCCAGGACCCCTCCGCGTCTCTCGACCCGCGCATGACCGTCGGCGAGATCGTCGGCGAGGCGCTCGACATCCACAAGCTCTGCCAGGAAAAAGACGCCCGCCGCGAACGGATCAACACGCTTCTCGACGAGGTCGGCTTGAACACGGAGCACGCCAACCGCTTCCCGCATGAGTTCTCCGGCGGTCAGCAGCAGCGCATCGGCATTGCGCGAGCGCTCGCGGTAGATCCCGAATTCATCGTCTGCGACGAGCCGATCTCCGCGCTGGATGTGTCGATCCAGTCGCAGGTCGTGAACATGCTTGAAGACCTGCAGGCGGAAAAGCACCTGACCTATCTGTTCATCGCGCACGATATCAGCGTCGTTCGGCATATCTCTAACCGCATCGGCGTCATGTATCTCGGCCAGATGGTTGAGCTCGCCGACAGCTTCGAGCTGTGCAGCCACCCGATCCACCCCTATACGCAGACCCTGCTCTCCGCCGTCCCGCTGCCGGATCCGGTCAAGAGCCGCGCACGCCAGCGTATCCTGCTCGAGGGCGATATTCCCAGTCCGCTCGATCCGCCCAGCGGCTGCCGTTTCCACACCCGCTGCCCGTACGCCTGTGAGCGCTGCTCTCAGGAGCAGCCGCAGCTGAAGGAGCAGAGTCCCGGGCACTTTGCCGCCTGCCATCTGCTCGACGGCTGATCCCTTTGGTATTCAGCTCCGAACGGAGCTTTATACAATACAATTTTAGGAGGATAACAATGAAGAAAACACTTGCAATGCTGCTTGCTCTGTGCATGGTCTTCGCCATTGCCGGCATGGGCACCGTCGCCTTCGCTGACGACGAGTTCGTCCTGAACGCCTGCATCGCGTCCGAGCCTGAGACGATCGACCCCAGCCTGATCAGCTCGGTCGACGGCTCTACCTACACCCAGCACCAGTTCGAGAACCTGATGAAGTATCAGATGGTCGACGAACTGCCCGCTGACGACCCGAACATGCACAACACCGAGATCGTCCTCGGCCAGGCCGCGTCCTACGAGGTCTCCGACGACCTGTGCGTCTACACCTTCACCCTGCGCGACGACATCTTCTGGTCTGACGGTCAGCCTGTCACCGCCAACGACTTTGTGTTCAGCTGGCAGCGCCTGGTCGACCCTGCCACCGCTTCCGACTACGGCTACTTCCTGGACAACATCGTCCTGAACGCCGCCGCGATCCAGGCCGGTGAGAAGGACAAGAGCGAGCTGGGCATCAAGGCTCTGGACGACAAGACTCTGGAGATCACCCTGGAAGCCCCCTGCGCCTACTTCCTCGAGATGTGCGCCTTCGCCTCTCTGATGCCTCTGCGTCAGGACGTCGTTGAGGGCAGCGACAACTGGACCGACCCCGCCAACATCGTGGTCAACGGCCCCTATAAGATCGTCGAGTGGGTCCACGACAGCTACATCCGCATGGAGCCCAACGAGTACTACTATGACGCCGCCAACCTCGGCCCCGACGCCATCGTGTGGTGGCTGAGCGACAGCGAGACCGCCATTCTCTCCGCCTACCAGTCCGGCGAGTATAGCTTCATCGAGAGCTTCCCGAGCGATCTGATCGCTTCCCTGCAGGAGTCCGGCGACTGCTTCATCAACCCCTACGTCGGCACCTACTACCTGTACCTGAACTGCTCCAAGATCACCGATTGGCGTGTCCGCGCGGCCATGGTCCTCTCTGTCGACCGTGACAACATCGTCGAGAACGTCACCCAGGGAGGTCAGGTCCCCGCTACCGGCTTTGTCGCCTCCGGCATCCTTGACTCCACCGGCACCAACTTTGCCTTCGGCGTCTCCGAGCTTGGCGCTATCTACAACACCCTGCAGAGCATGTACCCCGATGCGGATCTGAGCACCTACGCCGGCAAGTGCGAACTCGCCCAGGAGCTCTACCAGGCCGCCGTTGACGAAGGCACCTGGGATCCCAACACCACCGTCGTCTACAACTTCAACACCTCCGAGTCCCACAAGAAGATCGCCGAGGCCTGCGGCTCCGACTGGGAGACCGTTCTCGGCCTGAACATCACCCTGGAGAACCAGGAGTGGGCGACCTACACCAACGGTCTGGGCGAGCACAACTTCGGCGTTGCCCGTCTCGGCTGGATCGCCGACTACAACGACCCCGTCACCTACCTCGAGCTGATGGTCACCGGCAACTCCTACAACTACGGCCTGTACTCCGATGAGACCTTCGACAACGACATCGCGACCGCCAAGGCCTCTCTGGCCGGCCCCGAGCGCGACGCTCTGCTGTACGAGGCGGAAGAGGTTCTGTTCGGCGAAGGCGGCTTCCCCGTCTGCCCGATCTACTACTACACCAACATGTACTGCATGAACGGTATCACCAACGTCGGCTACACCGGCATGGGCTACTTCTTCTTCTGGTACGCCACCAAGGCCTGATCCAAAATCGGCTGACAAGACCCTGTAAACGGAACCGGGGTGTAATGCTTTCAAGCATTACACCCCGGTTTTCTGTTCTGTTTTCGGGAGGGACGCTCAAGGATCGGAGGCATAGAGCTGGGCAAGACCGCCGTGTGAGGTCTCGCGGTATTTTTCGTCCATGTCCTTGCCTGTGCGGTACATCGTGGCCACGACCTCGTCAAAGGAGATCTTGCGCGTTGTATAGAGAAAGCGGGAGAGGTTCACGGAGCTGATGGCGCGCATCGCGGCGACGGCGTTTCGCTCGATGCAGGGGATCTGTACAAGGCCCTTGACCGGGTCGCAGGTCAGACCGAGATTGTGCTCCATGGCGATCTCCGCGGCGTATTCGATCTGCTCGCTGTTGAGCCCGTAGAGCGAGGCGAGGGCCGCGGCCGTCATCGAGCAGGCGCTGCCGATCTCCGCCTGGCAGCCGCATTCCGCGCCGGAAATGCTGGCGTTGGTGCGGATGACATTGCCGATCATCGCGGCGACGGCCAGCGCGTCGAGGATCTCCTCCTCGGGAAAACCCCGGTCATAGCGCATGTGGTACATGACTGCCGGCAGGACGCCGCAGCTGCCGCAGGTCGGCGCCGTGACGACAATGTGCTCATCCGCGTTTTCTTCGCTGACAGCGTAGGCGTAGGCCGCGATCAGGCGGTTCATCGTCACGTCCGCGCTCTCGTTGTAGCAGCGCTTTTCATACAGGAGCTTTGCCTTGCGCGCTACGCCGAGCCCGCCGGGCAAAATGCCCTCCGCGGCGAGGCCGCGGCGCACGGAGTCCTCCATCGCGTGCCATGCGCTGCGCATCGCGTCGCGCAGGCCCTCGCCCTCCATGTGGTCAATGAACTCGATCAGGCTCAGATCCAGCGCCCGGCAGGCGTTCAGGATCTCCGTGAAGTCCTTCTGCGGATAGACCTCACGCTCCTCGTCAAAGTGCAGGCCCTCGACGCGGATAGATCCGCCGCCGACGCTGAAGATCCGGTCGCAGCGGATACGCTCTCCGATGCGGAAGGCTTCAAAGAGCATGGTGTTGGGGTGGGGGAGGAGCCGTTCCTCTTTGTTGAAGAGGATCTCGGCGTCGGGCAGGGCGGTGCGGATCGCTTTTCCCGTCCCGTGGCCTTCGCCCGTAAAGGCGAGGGAGCCGAACAGCGTCACGCGGAAGCGATCGGCGTCGGGCGCCTGCGCTCTGAACCACCTGGCGGCGCGGTAGGGGCCGACCGTGTGGGAGCTGGAGGGCCCGTTGCCGATCTTGTAGACGCTCTTGATCGTTTTCATGTCTCTGCCTCGGCTTCCGTCAGCGCGTGAAAACGCTCCGTCAGCTCCCTGTAGGCATGGATAAAGACGGAGGCGTCCAGACTGTAGGTGACGCTGTCAAAACCGAGCCCGGCCCATTTCACGGCATCTGTCATATTGCCCGCGAAAATATAGGATTCTTTCCCGTTTTCTTTGCAGGCCTTCAAAATCCGTTCGACCGCATGCAGGAGCAGGGGATTGTCAAATTCAAGAGGGATGCCGAGATCGATGGACAGGTCGCAGGGACCGACGAAGACCCCGTCCACGCCGGGCAGCGCCGCGATCTCCTCGATCTGCTCCAGCGCATCCCTGGTCTCACACTGCGGGATCAGCTTGACGCGGCGGTTGCATTCGTCCATATAGGCGAAAACGTCGCGGCTCCATTCGTCCGCGCCCCAGCCGCTCGTGCGGTTGGGACAGTAGCCCCGGCGGCCGAGAGGCGGGAACTTGCAGCAGTCGATCAGCTTCTGCACCTGCTTGAGCGTGCGGATGTTCGGGACGATCAGACCGCGCGCCCCGATGTCCAGCATGCGCAGAACGTAGGGACGGCGGATGTCGCCGATGCGCACGAAGGGGAGCAGGCCGCCCTTTTCCGCGGCGAGGATCAGATCCGCTGTCGTCTCCTCGGAAAAGCAGCCGTGCTCGGTGTCGATGATCACGTAGTCGAGCCCCGTGCGCGTCAGGCTCTCCATGGCCCCGCGTCCGCCGAGCTCGAAAAAAGTGCCGAAAGATCTATGGTTCATATCCTTTTCCTCCATCTATTCCCTAAAGCTTCTGCAGGATGTCCAGCGTGTGGTGCGAGGCGCCGATCAGGTCCTGCCGCTCGCAGATCGCGAAGTGGTATTCCAGCCACTTGTCGAAGGTCTCCTGATCCATGCCGTCGATCAGCTCACGCATATAGTTGGTCGCACCGTCGGCCGCGACTAACTTGACGCGTCGGACAGGGAGCTCGCTGTCCAACTCTGCGATCTCCTCCGTGCGTATGAGCTCGAAGAGATCCTTCGGCTCGCTGATGCAGTGCCAGTCCTCGGTCAGCATGTGTTTTTCCTGGATCTCACGCAGCCTGTTGAGCCCGAAGACGTACATGACGACGGTCGGCTCGTTCATACAGTAGGCGACCATGATCGTCCCGCCGGGCCTGGTGACGCGTA
>CAMJQX010000008.1 GCA_946408145.1 uncultured Clostridia bacterium | reverse complement strand
GGGCGGTCTGCCAGTTTTTGCCGTAGCCGTCCGGGTCGATGCTGGGCACATAGGGCGCCAGCAGACGCTCCTTCTGGTAAGTCTTGAGAAAGTGGTTCCAGAGCAGGGGGACCGCCGCGGCCAGCGCGGCGCCGCCGATGGCGAACCAGTACAGCCGCAGGCCCAGCACGAAGAGCATGGCGGCGAAAATGCACAGGATGATCGAGGCCGAGCCCAAGTCGGAGGAGACAAAGACGATGGCGGCGAACACGACGACAAAATGGAGGCCCAGCTGCCCGACGGAGTACACGGAGTTGATATTCTTGTGTTCCTTCAGCCAGGTCATGTGCTTGGCGTTGATGATGATGTAGATGACTTTGATGACCTCCGAGGGCTGGATGCCGATACCGGCGAAGCGGATCCAGCTCTTGTTGCCGGTGTTGTCCTCCACACCGAAGATAACGAGCGCGACCAGCAGCAGTATGTTGATGACGATCAGGGAACGCCACTGCTCGCCGAGCAGATCCGCGTCCAGCACGGTGAGCACAACAAAGGCGCCGATCCCCAGAAACATGGAGAGCAGCTGCACGAAGACAAGCTTGGTCGGGTTCATTTCCGCGCCGGCGGCGACCATGCCGGTGGCCGCCTTATAGACCATCGCCGTCCCGAAGAGGGCGCTGACGATGCATATGCCGAGCAGGAACATGTCCGCCCGGTCAAAGAACATGCGGAAATACGGTCTGAGCTTCTTGCTAATCGGGAAACACACCTTTCGGGACGAGAAAAGACGTCGATTATCGTATGGAGCACATTTTAGCACAAACAAAGACTTTACGCAACGGCCCTGTCGGTGGTATAATAACCAAAGATGTAAATATTTCTTAAAATCCATCGTTCGGCGGGCAGGCCCGCCGGCATGACAGGAGCATTCATGGCGGAATTCATCAGCAGCAGCGAAGCGGAGACCGAGGCGCTCGGCGCCCGGCTGGCGGCGGGGCTCCCCGGCGGCAGCGTGGTCGCCATGTACGGCGATCTCGGCGCGGGGAAGACGGCTTTCGTGCGCGGCATGGCCCGCGGTATGGGCCTCAACTGCCGCGTCTCGAGCCCGACCTTTACCATCGTCAACGAATACCTGGGCGAGCGGGAGCTCATCCATTTCGACATGTACCGCATCGGCGGGGCCGACGAGCTGTTCGACATCGGCTGGGAGGACTATCTCGCCCGCGGCGCGGTCTGCGCCGTGGAGTGGAGCGAGAACGTGGAAGACGCCTTTTTCGGCGATGAGATCGTCGTGCGCATCGAAAAGCTCGGCGACACGAAGCGGAAAATAAGCATCGAGGGGGCGGAGCTGTGCTGATCCTGGCATTTGAATCTTCGGCGAGACCCGCGTCCGTCGCCCTGCTGCGGGACGGCTGTCTGCTGTCCCAGTACAGCCAGTGCAGCGCCCTGACCCACAGCCGCACCCTCCTGCCCATGGCGGAGGACATGCTCAAGAACGCCGAGCTCACGATCGGCGACGTGGATCTCTTCGCCGTGGCCCACGGGCCCGGCTCCTTTACCGGCGTGCGCATCGGCGTGTCGACGGTCAAGGGCCTCGCGTGGGCGGCGAACAAGCCCTGCGTGGGCGTCTCCACGCTGGAGGCCATGGCCTGGCACGGGCTGGCCGCGGGCGGCGTCGTCTGCCCGGTGATGGACGCGCGGCGCAGTCAGGTCTACAACGCCCTCTTCGAGATCCGGGACGGCAGGCCCGTCCGCCTGTGTGAGGACAGGCCGATCGCGCTCGAGGAGCTCGCGCCGCAGCTCAAAGAGCTGGACAGGCCCGCCTTCCTCGTCGGCGACGGCGCGGCGATCACGGCAAAGTATCTCGAGAGCGCCGGCATCCCCTTCCGCACGGCGCCGGAAAACCTCGTCTGGCAGAGCGCCTGGGGCGTGGCCATGGCCGCGTCGGATAAGACGCCCGGCACGGCGGACAGCCTGCTGCCCGTGTATCTGCGCCTGTCGCAGGCAGAGCGGGAGCGGCAGGAGAGAATGAATGCCGGGAGCTGAACCGTAATCCCTTGGAGCGGGCCGGAAAAACGGCCCGGACAATTCAAATATAAGGAGAATGAAACCATGAGCAAAGTATGCGTATTTGACCATCCTCTGATCCAGCACAAGCTGTCCATCCTGCGCGACGAGCGCACCAGCGTGAAGGAGTTCCGCGAGCTCGTTTCCGAGATCGCCATGCTGATGTGCTTCGAGGCGACCCGCGATCTGCCCCTGGAGGAGATCGAGGTCAAGACCCCCGTGGCCATGGCGAAGTGCCGCCGCATCGCCGGCAAGAAGCTGGCCGTTGTGCCCATCCTCCGCGCGGGCCTCGGCATGGTGGACGGCATGGTCAGCATGATGCCCAACGTGAAGGTGGGCCATGTGGGCCTGTTCCGCGACCCCGCGACCCTTGAGCCTGTCAAGTACTACTTCAAGATGCCCCCCGATATCGAGGAGCGCGACGTCATCGTGGTTGACCCGATGCTCGCCACCGGCGGCTCCGCCTCCGCGGCCATCACCTTCCTCAAGGAGACCGGCGTCAAGCACATCAAGCTCATGAGCATCATCGGCGCTCCGGAGGGCGTGGCAAAGATGCAGGAGGATCACCCCGACGTCGACATCTACGTCGCCGCGCTGGACGATCACCTCAACGATCACGGCTACATCGTCCCCGGCCTGGGCGACGCGGGCGACCGTATCTTCGGCACCAAGTAAACAGCGCTGCTTTTCCGTGCTCCGGCGGGCTCTCCCGCCGGAGCCTTTTCACGGACGGATTGCATTTTGCCGCGAAGGACGCTACAATAGAGAACAGATACAGACAGAACACGAGGGGCTCGCTTATGGAAACACTGATCGAACTCTTTGACGAGCGGCCGCTGGAGAACGTGCTGGCCGCGGAGATCTTCCGCCCGCAGCGGGTGGTCTACATCTGCCCGGAGAGCGCCGCGCGGGATCAGACGCTGCAGAAGAAGATGCGCGCCTATTTCAGCTGGCGCGGACAAAAGACGGAGCTGATCTTTTTCAAGGCGGACATCTATGACGCGGCCGCCATCCTCACGCTGCTGCGCAGCATCCTCGAGCGCTATCCGGACTGCGCGATCGACATCAGCGGCGGCACCGACGCCGCGCTCTTCGCCGCGGGCATGCTCAGCACCGGGAGCGAGACACCCGTCTTCACCTACAGCCGGAAAAAGAACTGCTTTTTCAACATCAAGAACGCGGATTTTGCGGCCGGGCGCCCCTGCGATCTGCGCTACCGGGTCGAGGATTTCTTCCGCATGGCCGGCGGCTCGGTGCGTGAGGGCCGTGTGGACAACGCCGTCCTCTCCCGCTATATGAAGGACTTCGACCCCTTCTTCCGGGTCTATCTGGACAACCGGCGGGACTGGACGAAGATCGTCACCTACCTCCAGCGCGTCTCGCCCGGCAGCCCGGACGGCACGTATTCGCTCGAGGTCTCCGGCCCCCTCGTCGTCAAGGGCGAGCGCGGCTCGCGCATCGAGGCGCCGGAGGAGGCCCTGCGGGAGCTGGAGGGCATCGGCTTCCTCTCCGGGCTGCGCTTTGAGGCGGAGCGGGTGCATTTCCGCTTCCGCGACGCGCAGATCCGCGCCTGGCTGCGGGATGTGGGCAGCGTCCTCGAGACCTATGTCTACAAGGCCTGCCTGGACACCGGCATCTTCGACGATGTGCGCACCAGCGTGATCGTCGACTGGGAGGGCGAGTCGAAGGGCAACGCCGTCAGCAACGAGCTGGACGTCATGTGCAGCCGCGGGGTGGTGCCGCTCTTCATCAGCTGCAAGACCTGCGACGTGAAGACTGAGGCGCTCAACGAGCTGGCCGTCCTGCGCGACCGCTTCGGCGGGCAGATGGCAAAGGCGGCGATCGTCACGGCCGAACGCGGCAACGCCCGTATGCGCAGCCGCGCGGATGAGCTGAACATCCGCGTCATCGACCTGAACGATCTGGCGCCGGACCGGCTGCGGAGCCGCCTGCTGGCCTGCATGAAGTAAGGAGGAAGACATGGGACCGACGATTTGTCTGACAAGCGAAAAAAACACACGCTACGCGGAGGCCCTGCGGAACGCCGGAGCGGAGATACGATACGGCGATCTGAGCGGCTGCGGCGCGCTGCTGCTGCCCGGCGGGGGAGACATCGACCCCGCCCGCTACGGGCAGGAGAACCGCGGTTCTACCGATATCGACCGCGAGCGGGACGAGCTGGAGTTCGGCCTGCTGCGGGAAGCGCTCGCGCGGCGGCTGCCCGTGCTCGGCGTCTGCCGCGGCTGCCAGCTGCTGAATGTGGCTTTCGGCGGCACGCTCCATCAGGATATCCCCGACCATGGCCCGATCGACGAAAAGGATCGGCTCCACCCCTCGCGCTGCGCCGATCCCGTGCTGACCGGGCTCTACGGCGAATCCTTCATCGTCAACAGCTGGCACCATCAGGCCGTGGACCGCCTGGGCGAGGGCTTCCGCGCGGTGCAGTGGGCCCCGGACGGGGTGGTCGAGGCCATCCGGCACGAGGCGCTGCCGATCCTCGGCGTGCAGTGGCACCCGGAGCGCCTGCGCGAGCCGACCGACGGCTGGCGGCTGATCGCGCGCTGGCTCGCGGATATTGAGAAATCCCGTTTGCTGTGAGGTTTTGCTTTGAAATACTACCTTCTCTGTCTGGCGGCGCTCCTGCTGTGCATGGCGCTCGGCGCGCTCATCGTCTTTCCGCTGCTGCGCGGGAAACGCGGGCTTCGCGGAAAGCTTCTGCTCTCGGCCGTCGTCGGCCTGCTGCTGGTGGGCACGGCGGGCGTTGTCTTCCTCTCAATCTACTATCACGCCGGGCCCGAGGCCGAAGCCTCGCTTGCGTCCGACACGGCCGTCTCCGTCTCCGGGATCGACAAGGGCCTCTTTTTCGACGGCCCCGGCACAGACGCCGCGCTGATCTTTTATCCCGGCGCGAAGGTGGAGACGGAGGCCTACGCCCCGCTGATGCGGAAGCTTGCCGCCGGCGGGCTCGACTGCTTTCTGGCAGACATGCCGCTGCGCATGGCGGTGCTGGACATGGAAGCGGCCGGCGCCATCCGGGACGTGAACGATTACGACGTCTGGCTGCTGGCGGGGCACTCGCTGGGCGGCGCGGTCGCCGCGAATTATGTGTCCGCGCGGCCCGACGACTTCGACGCCCTGGTGCTGCTGGCCGCCTATCCCTCCGGGCCTCTGCCGGAGTCCCTGCGGCTGCTGTCGGTATACGGCAGCGAGGACGGCTGCCTCAACCGCGAACAGTATGAGGCCGGGCGCGCCTTCTGGCCGGCGGATGCGCGGGAGCTGATCGTCGAGGGCGGAAACCACGCGCAGTTCGGCGCATACGGCCCACAGCGCGGCGACGGCGCGGCGTGCATCTCCGCCGACGAGCAGCAGACGCAGACAGCCGACGCGATCCTGGCCCTGCTGGGGTGATATAAGGTGATATAATAAAAAAGCGCCGGCCGGATCGTTTTTCGATCCGGCCGGCGCTTTTGCTGTCCGTCTTTATTTCCTGTCGTTGCCCATCATGAGGCGGATGACCTCTTTGTCCGTGCCGCGCATGCCGTCGCGCGCGATGGTGCTGACGGCGCGGATGGTGTTCTCCACGCCCTGGACGACGATGCCGTCGCCGCCGTAGAACTGGCTGTCGTGCATGTACATGCGCATGCCGAGCATGCCGGCCTCGACCGCGGAGGCGATCTTCGCCGCGCAGCTGGCCTTGGCCCCGTCGCAGATCATGCCGGAGTTGATGGCGAGGGCGTTGACGATGGTATGGGCGATCTCCTGATAGCGGCCGCCGTAGAGGTAGCAGACGCCCGCGCCGGCGCCCGCGCCCGCGGAGGTCGCGCCGCAGTATGCCGAGAGGCTGCCGATGCCGGTCTTGAGATGGATCGTCACCAGATTGGAGACGGCCAGCGCGCGCAGCATCGTCCCCTCCGAGACGCCCATCTCGCGCCCGTAGATGATCACGGGCACCGAGGTGGTCAGACCCTGATTGCCGCTGCCGGAGTTGATGACCACCGGCATTTCGCAGCCGTCCATCCGCGCGTCGGAGCCGGCGGCGGCCCAGGCCTTGGCACGGTTGTGCACGCTGTTGCCGTAGGAGCGCAGCAGGATCTTGCCGATCTCCGCGCCGTAGCCGCCCTTGAGGCCGATCTCGGCGATGGCCATGTTGCATTCGATCTGCGGCTGCAGGATGGGGCGAAGGAGCTCCACATCCACGCAGTCGGCAAAGCGGACGATATCCTCCACGTTCAGGGTCGAGCGGTTTTCGGGGATCTCGTCGCTCTTGTCCGACCAGGGCTTCTCCAGCAGGACCTTGTCATTCCTGCGGATGCAGACGACATTCGTGTGGTGGGAGACGATGTGCACGTAGGCGCTCTCACTGCCGCGGAGCAGCGTCACCGCGAGATCGAAGGGCAGCTCGGACTCGGCCTCGCGGATGGCAATGTCCGCGGTCTGCAGCCAGGCGTCCATGGCCTTCAGATCCTCCTCGGAGGCCTCGGCGATGACCTCAAGCTCCTTTTCGGCCTTGCCGAAGCAGAGCCCGGCGGCCACCGCGCAGCGCATGCCCTTGCGCCCGCCCGTGTTGGGCACGACCACGCTTTTGACGTTCTTGACGATGTTCCCGCTGACGGTGAGCACCGTGCGCTCCGGCATGGCGCCCAGCGTGTCGCGGGCCAGGGCTGCGGCGTAGGCGATGGCGATGGGCTCGGTACAGCCCATCGCGGGCACCAGCTCTTCCCGCAGGATGTCCAGATAGGTTTCCAGCAGCTTTTGATCCATCTTTGACTTCCCCCTCTTTGGCTTTGGCAGATTTATCGAATTTTCCTTGCTTCCAGATAATAGCGCTTCTCGCGGGCGCTGCCCATGGAGAAGGTCTTGCGCGGCAGCACGCCGCCCGCGGCGAGGCCGGGGAACAGCGCCCCCTTGTCCGGGGCGGGCAGCAGGAAGCCCGCGGCATCCTCCCGCGCGGCGAGGCTGCGCAGGGCCTCTTCCCCGTGGATATAGTCGATGCTTCCGGGGTGCTTGCGCAGCCAGGCGTCCAGCAGAGCCTGGAGTCTCGCGACCGGCGGGCGTCCGTCCAGCCCGCGGACGCGGATCGTCAGCTCCGTATTGGGGCACAGGCAGACGACCGGCGCGCCCTCGCCGTCGTCCAGCTCCCGCCGGACGGCTTCGATCAGCGCCTTCGCACCGCAGCCGGTGACGAGCCTGTGAATGGCCTCCCAGCGCTGGGCGGGGCTGCGCAGGTTCTCCAGCTCCACCAGCGCGAAGCGCGCCGGATGATCGGAAAGATCCTCGCCCGGGCCTTCGCTTTTGAGCGCTTCCCAGCAGGCCTTTGCCGTGGCCAGCGAGTGGTTGCCGTCGCCCACGGCGAACTGCAGCTCGCGTCCGGCGGCGTAGACCTCCAGCCGCTCGCGCAGCTTGCGGGCCACGACGCCCTCCACGAGCCAGCCGGCGACGTGCCCGCCGCCCTGCATCAGCTCGAAATCGTAGAGCTTCGGGAAGGCGGCCTTCTGGCGCGAGAGCAGGCCGATGAGCAGATCCTCCGCGTCGTCGCACAGCAGCAGCACGTGCGGCAGCTCCAGCGCGGCGCCGGCGCGGATCTGCATCCGGGGCGGGATGCGCTCGGTCACGGTCTCCTCCGTCGCGCGCACGGGCGTCTTCGCGTCGGCGCGGTAGTCGTAGGCCTCCAGATCGAGCATGCCGATCACGCCCTGCCGCACGCTGCCGTCGCGGAGCGTGCGCTCGACATAGACGAAGGCGTTTTTGTATTCGCGGAAGACGCCGTCCCGCAGATATTCCTCCATGCGGCGGTGGATCGCGCCGATCCGTTCCGCCCCGGCGCTCTCCAGCGCGGCCTCCGGCAGGATCAGCCGCAGGGCGGAGGGGGCGCCGCCGACGATGCGCGCGGTCTCATCCCAATACGCCGGCTCGGAGGAAAACTGGTCGCAGGCGATCACCGCCCACTTCTCCAGCAGCTCCTCACGGGGAAGGAGGATGTCGGCAGCCTTGAAACAGCTCATGGCGCGGCCTCGCTTCCCTCGTCGATGACCTCCGTCAGCAGGCCCAGCACGAGCCGCCGGGCCTCCGGCGCCTCGTCCACGCAGGTGCTTAGCGTGAGGATGTGGTCCTCCAGCGCGATCTCGGTGTCGCCGGGCACGACGGTGCCGGGGGCCGTGCTGTTGACGACGCTCTGCAGGTAGTCGATGCGGTCCTGCATCACGGTCTCGTCATAGAAGGCGTCGATCAGAATGTCCGGGAAGACGGTCGTCGCAAAGACGCGGTAGTGGTATTCCGCCGCGGGGGTGTAGATCACGATCTCCCGGTGGGCATTGAAGAAGTCCTCGTCCGCAAAATAGCGCAGCGCGCCGAACATGGTGCCGTCGGCCATGTTGTGGGCGTAGAGGATGGTGTTGAAGCGGGAGAAGTCCTTCGCCACGCCGCTGAAGCTGAAGACGCAGCCGGGCAGACCCTCGCTTTCGTCGAGATTCCGGTTGAGATAGTATTCGTCGTCCCCCGCGCGCTGCAGCACCGGGTAGTCCACCGTGGTGTCCGGGATCCACAGCCAGGCGTAGACGTCGCCGTTCTGCTTCTGCAGCGAGGCAAAATCGATAGGGGAGACGTAGGGGATCGGCGTGGGCGTCGGAGTTGGTTCGGGCGTCGGCTCCGGGGTAGGCTCAGGCGTCGATTCGCTCTCCGTCTCCTCTGCCATCCGGGAGGCATCGGCCGCCATGGTCCGCGCGTCCATGATGCGCCCCCACAGAAGCAGCCCCAGCGCGATCACGCAGAACATGATCCCCCAGGCCGCGGGTATCTTTCTTCTCATGATTCGTAATCCATCCGTTCCGCCGTCCAGTCCGCCAGCACGCGGCACATGTCCTCCGCCACGGCTCGGGCGCCGGGCAGGTCGTGATCCAGATAGTTGCCGCACTCTTTGCGCTCCGAGCCGGGGATCTTCCCCTCGAAGTCCTTGATGAAGGCAAAGCATTCCTGCACGAGCCGCAGGGCGTCGGAGCGGGAGACGCTGTCGCGCAGCAGCAGGTAAAAGCCCGTGCGGCAGCCCATCGGCCCCACGTAGAGAACGCTGTCCGCCCACTGGCTGTTGCGGGCGTATGTGGCAAACAGGTGTTCAAAGGTATGCATGGCCCCGTCGCTGAGATAGTCGCCCGCGTTGGGCTTCTTCATGCGCACGTCATAGGTCACCGCGTCCCCGTCGATGCGGGAGACGTACATGCCCTTTTCGAGCCTGTCATGGTCCACGGTAAAGCTTGCGATGGTCTTCATACGAAACTCCTCAAAACTCAAAACTCAAAACTGTGTTCACTCGATCCTGACGCGCATCGGACGGCCGCCGAGCTCGTAGCAGAGGGCGAGCCCCTCGCTGTCGTCGATCCGTATATGCTCGGCGCCGCGGTTTTTGAGCAGCTGGGCGTAATGCGCCCGCGCCACCGCGCCGTATTCCGCCATGTTGTCCGAGTGGAAGAGCACGCCGCCGAGCACACTGTTGACGGTGGCGAGCACGTATTTCTGCTCGTCCGTGAGGCGGAGCCTGTTCTCCCGCAGGAAAAACACGTCCGGGTCGTTGAGCCAGGCGCGGCCGCTGAGCTGGCGGCGGAAGATCGTGTTGCCGATGGACTGGCGCGTGGAGACGCGCTCCCGGTGGGCGAGCTTCATGTGGGGCCTGTCGTCCCAGTCGAGCGTCACGTCCCCGCCGATGCGGCAGTAGTCCACCAGACCGAAGGCGGGCATGATCGGCACGCCGCAGCCGAGGATCAGCTTGTCCCCGCAGAGCCTGCGCAGCAGCTCCATCGCGCGGATCATGCGGCCTGCGCGGGTCTCATGCTCGGAGCCGAAGGGCGCAGCGGCGTAGAGGAAGTCGAGCTTCACAAGATCGTAGCCCCATTCGTTGAGCACGCGGTCGAAGACCTTCTCGAGATAGGCGATCACGCCGGGATGGTCGATGTCGAGGCCGTAAAAATTGCCCCAGTTGCAGCCTGCGCGCCAGGGCTTTCCCTTCTCGTCCTTCAAGAACCAGTCACGGTGCTCGCGGTAGAGGATCGAATCCGTCCGCGCGCAGAAGGGGGCGAGCCAGAGCCCCGCCCGGAAGCCCGCCGCATGGATCTCGTCGGCCGCAGCCTTCATGCCTTCGGGGAATTTCGCGGGATCGGCCTCCAGCCAGTCGCCCACGCCGGGCTCCCAGCCGTCGTCGATCTGGAACATGTCGCCCGGCTGCAGCCTGCCGACGCAGCCCTCGAGATCCGCGCGGATCGTCTCGGCGCTGATGGCCTCATAGCGGTTGTACCAGCTCGTGTAGCCGGCGAGCTTTTCCTGCGTGCGGGCCCGGACGCCCATGGCGCCGAACCAGGCGTCAAAGACCTCGTCCTCCGTCCCGCGGGCGAAGAAAAGATCAAAGGCATGGAATCCGCCTCCGCAGCGCAGCCCCGCGCAGTCGCGCTCGATGCGCAGTTCATGGCTGGCGCTGTCGTACTGAAAGAGGGTGTAGCCCGGGTGCTCGTCGAGCGAGCCGATCAGACGGTACTCGTCCCCCTCGCGGAAGTAGCAGTAGCTCATGCCGTGGGTGATGCCGGGCTTGTTGGGGTAGTTGACGAAGTCATAGTCGCCGTAGCGGTCAAGGCCGTAGTGGTCGATGACGCGCCTGGGCAGGTGTCCGATGCCGCGGGTACGGCCGTTTCGGTCGTACTCCGGGCAGTAGGTCCAGCTCTGATAGCCGTTCATGAAGATGCGGCCCTGCGCGCTCATCGGCACATTCAGCGAAGCTTCCGCCCTGACGATGGTATCCTCCGGCAGCTCCTCCGTGATGTGCAGCGCGCCGTCGCGGCGCTCGACGCTCCCGAAGACGGGCGGGTGCTTTTCCAGCGTGATCTTGTAGTTGATCCGGTTGGCCATCACTTTCCCTCACTTCACCGTGAAATCCACGACCACGGGCGCGCAGCCCTCGGCCGTGATCGTCAGGCTCGCCCTGCCGCGCTTGCCCACGGTTTTGACATAGCAGCCGCACATGCCGCCCTCGGCCGTGACCGTGTCCGGCCCGATGAGGCTCAGCGCGCCGCGGAGCTTCCACTTGACGGGATGCTGCGCGTAGGAGGCGATGTTGCCGTGCTCGTCCAGGATCCGCACGCGGACGGCGGCCATGTCGTAGCTCTCGCCCTCGTGCAGCTCGCGCTGGCTCACACGTACCTCCAGATGCAGCGCCGTGCCCGGACAGCAGCTCCGGGACACCACGCTCACGCCGTCCTTCACGCCCTCGAAGCGCCAGACCGTGGCCTCGCCGCCCCAGTTGCCGACGTATTTGCCGTAAAGCGCAACGCCGTCGGCAAAGCGCATGCCGTAGCGCGTCATGCAGTAGAGCATCCTGGCCTTGTCGGGGAGCGGGATGTTGCTCAGACCGTGCTTGCCGGCGGAGATCAGCACCTCCTTCAAGGGCTGCGCCTGCGCGTGCGGCATGCCCTCCTGCGTCTCGAGCAGGCAGCCGATGGTGTCGTCGATGAGCACCGGGCCGTGCGGCAGCCCCTTCCAGCCCTTCGGCGCGAAGGAGGCGACAAAGTTGTCGTTCTTGTACAGATCCACCCGGTCGGCGTTGGTGAAGGCGTAGATCTCGCCGATGTTGCCGCCGGGGTAGTCGCCGATGTCCATCGGGCAGCCGATTTCCAGCACCGGACAGTCCTCGCCCTGGCTGGCATAGAGGGCCGCGGCGAGCTTCGGGTTGCGGAAGGCGTCCATCACGCCGTGGTAGCAGACCTTGTCGCCGGAGCCGAAGTCCTTGTGGGTCGGGTAGTCGAACATGCACCAGCCGAAGCAGCCGGCGTGCTCCCCGTCGGCCATGGCCGCGTTCAGGACGCGGGCGTGGCGCAGGGCGTGCTCCTGCCGCTTCGACCAGGGGTCGAAGCTCTTGGTGGGGAACATATGCCCGCTGTGCTCGGAGATGAGCAGGGCCTTGCCCATGTCGGGCGTGACCTTATCCTTCGGGCGGCAGCCGGGATTGCTGCCGGTGTGGGAGAAGTCGTTGAAGGCGTAGACGTCCTCCAGCAGGCTGCTCTTCTCCAGATAGCGCACGCCGGAGGTCGGGCGGCTGGGATCCAGACGCCGGCAGAGCTCGTTGGTGCGCGTGTAGAATTCGTCGTAATCCTGGCTCTCGTTGATGCGCACGCCCCAGAGGACGATGCTCGGATGGCTGCGGTACTGCATCACCATCTCGCGCACGTTCTCCACCGCCTGATCCTGCCAGGCGCGGTCGCCCACATGCTGCCAGCCGGGGATCTCCGTGAAGACCAGCAGGCCCAGCTCGTCGCAGGCGTCGATGAAGTGCTGACTCTGGGGATAGTGGGAGGTGCGCACCGCGGTGCAGTGCAGCTCCTCCTTCAAAATGCGTGCGTCCTCCCACTGCAGGTGGGCCGGGGCCGCATAGCCGATATAGGGATAGCACTGGTGGCGGTTGAGCCCGCGCAGGAAGCTCTTTTTGCCGTTGAGATAGAAGCCGTCCGCGCGAAATTCCGCGCGGCGGAAGCCGACGCGCTTTTCCTGCGTGTCGATCGCCTCTCCGTCCTCAGCCAGCAGCTCCGCCCGCACGGTGTAGAGCACCGGGGATTCCGGGCTCCACTCCTTCACATTGGGCACGCGGATCGTGAAGCGGCGTTCCCCGGTCTGCCGGGCAAGGCATTTGCCGCCGTCCCAGACGCTCAGGCGCACCGGCCGCTCCCGCCCGACGAGCGTGAGCTCGGCCTCGAGCCTGCCCGCGCCGGGCGTGGTCACATAGAGATCCTCGATATAGTCCCGCTCCCTCACGTCGAGCCAGACCTCACGATAGAGACCGCCGTAGGTCAGGTAGTCGATCACGAAGCCGAAGGGCGGCACCGCGGGATTCTCCGTGCAGTCGAGCCGGACGCAGATCGTGTTGTCGCCGCCGAAGTTTACATAATCTGTGATCTCCGCGCGGAAGGCCGTGTAGCCGCAGCGGTGCTCGGCGCACTTGACGCCGTTGAAAAAAACCTCCGCGATGTGGGCAGCGCCGTCGAACTGCAAAAACAGCCGCCTGCCGCGCAGGCTTTCGGGCAGATCCAGCGCGCGGCGATAGCCGTACACGCCCTCGTAGTGCTGCGGGCCCGCGTAATGGAGCGGCGTCTCCTTCACCGTATGGGGCAGGCGCACGGGGACGGTCTCCCCCCCGCCGGAAAGCAGCTCTTCGGACCAGTTTTCGGCGAACTCCCAGCCGCTGCAGAGATTGATCATTCGTTCTTCCTCCATTGTTTATGCCGGATGAAACGGCATTCTCTCAACTTATTATTTTACCATTTAATGGCCAAAGGTACAAGCCGGAATTCTTCTTTTCCCGATCTTTTTCTTCCTCTTAAAAAAAAGAGTCTCGCAGTTGACACCGCGGGGGGCTTTCGTGTATAATTGTTTGGACATGCTATAAGCATCTCAGAAAGCTTATTCATTATCAGCATTTATTCTTGATAGAGAGGAAGCAACACATGGAAAGCAAAAACATCCGCAACATCGCCCTCCTGGGCCACGGCAACAGCGGCAAGACCAGCCTGGCCGAGAGCATGCTCTTCGTCACCGGCGCGGTCGACCGCATGGGCAAGGTCACCGACGGCAACACCGTCTGCGACTATGACGCCGAAGAGATCAAGAGACAGATCACCATCTCCTCCTCCGTCGCTCCCGTGAGCTTCGCGGGGAACAAGATCAACGTGCTCGACTGCCCCGGCTACTTCGACTTCGTCGGTGAAGTCCTGTGCGCCCTGCGCGCGGTCGAGGCCGGCTTCATCCTGCTGACCGCGAAGGACGGCCTGTCCGTCGGCGCCGAGCGCAGCTGGAAGTACCTCAAGGCCGCCAATCTCCCGACCGCCTTCGTCGTCTCCAAGGCCGACGAGGAGCACGGCGACTACTTCGCCGTGGTCGAGGCCCTGCGCGCCAAGTACGGCAGCATCGTGGCCCCCGTGACCATCCCCAGCTCCGACGGCAAGGGCGTCATCGATCTGGTGCACAACGTCTGCTACACCTCCAACGGCGCCAAGACCGTGAAGGGCGCCGTCCCCGCGGCCGACGCCGGCCATGTCGAGGATCTGCGCATGGAGCTGATGGAGACCGCCGCCGGCGCCACCGAGGAGCTCATGGAGAAGTTCTTCGAGACCATGGAGCTGGACGAGGCCGATATGGTCGCCGGCATCAAGGCCGGTATGAAGGAGCGCGGCGTCGTTCCCGTGTTCGCCAGCGCCGCCATGCTCAACGTCGGCACCGAGGCCCTGCTGCAGGGCATCGTGGACTACGTCCCCAGCCCCGACGAGATGGAGGGCATCGACCCGAACGGCCCGACCCTCGGCTTCGTGTTCAAGACCGTGTCCGACCAGTTCGGCAAGTACAGCTTTGTCAAGGTCATGAAGGGCAGCATCAGCTCCGACCTCTCCCTGCGCAACACCCGCGCCTCCAGCACCGATAAGCTGGGCCGCCTCTACACCGCCTGCGGCAAGAAGATGACCGAGACCAAGGACGCCTGCTGCGGCGACATCGTTGCCGTCGGCAAGATGGACTGGAAGACCGGCGACACCGTCTGCGATCCCAAGAACGAGGTCGAGCTGCCCGCCGTCGAGATCCCCGAGCCCTGCTACTCCGTGGCCATCGCCCCGAAGACCAAGGGCCAGGACGACAAGGTCGCCACCGGCCTTGCCCGCCTCAACGAGGAAGATATCTCCTTCTCCCTGGTCAACAACGCCGAGACCCACCAGATGGTCATCTCCGGCGCCGGCGACATCCAGGTCGACGTCCTCTGCGCCAAGCTCAAGAGCCGCTTCGGCGTCGATACCGAGCTCAAGCCCGCCCGTGTCGCTTACCGCGAGAAGATCAAGGGCCGCGTCGAGGCCCACGGCCGCCACAAGAAGCAGTCCGGCGGTTCCGGCCAGTTCGGTGACGTCTGGGTCCGCTTCGAGCCCCAGGAGGAGAGCGACGAGATGATCTTCGCGGAGGAAGTCTTCGGCGGCTCCGTCCCCAAGAACTTCTTCCCCTCCGTCGAAAAGGGCCTGCGCAACGCCGTGCAGAAGGGCGTGCTCGCCGGCTATCCTCTGGTCGGCCTGAAGGCCACCCTGTACGACGGCTCCTACCACCCCGTCGACTCCAACGATATGGCCTTCCAGACCGCTGCCCGTCTGGCCTACCAGGACGGCATCCCCAAGGCCAAGCCCACCATCCTTGAGCCCATCGGCCTGCTGCAGGTCACCATTCCCGACGCAAACCTGGGCGATATCATGAGCGATATCTCCTCCAAGCGCCGCGGCACCGTGCTCGGCATGAACGCCGAGGACGGCATGCAGACCGTCGAGGCCGAGGTCCCCATGGCCGAGATGGGTTCCTACACCATCGACCTGCGCTCCATGACCCAGGGCCGCGGCTCCTTCAGCCTGAAGTTCATCCGCTACGAGGAAGCCCCCGGCAACGTGCAGCAGAAGGTCATCGAAGAGGCCAAGGCTCTGGCCGAGCAGGAATAAGCTCAGAATAAACATGTACGGTCATGCGGTCGCGCTTGCGCGGCCGCATCGCCCGTCACACTTGTTCTTCCTTTACGCGGCGGCCCCCGCGGGCCGCTGTTTTTCAGAATCCTGAATCAGATCTGCTGGTGATGAGATGAACGGCAAGTTGAGCAATATCAAAAATGTCGCCTGGGCGATCGCCATCGTGCTGTGCCTGGCTCTTCTGCTCGTAGCCCTCGGCTTCGGCGCCTTCACGCGCAACCGCGGCGAGCTGCAGCGCCCCACCGTCCTGATGGGCGAGGCCGCCGCGAAGCGCGACGCGGCGCTGGCTGAGGAAAAAGCCGCCGAGGAGAAGGTGCAGCAGGCGGCGAATCCCGGTCAGGTCTACCTGCTCGGCGAGAGCGGGGACGCGGGTCAGCCCTATATCGACTCGCTGACCTTCCTGTGCGACAGCGCGCTGATCGGTCTGCGCGACTACGGCCTGCTGAAGGACGGCACCGCCACCACGCAGGTCTGGGGCAGCAGAGCGGGCAACATCCCCGCTTCGCAGCTCGGCAGCTTCGTAATCCGTTTCCCGGGCGACGGCTCCGAGATCAGCCCGGCGGACGCGGCCATGATCGCCAAGCCCTCCATCCTCGTGATTTCCCTCGGCACCGATGGGCTCGCGGACAGCAATGAGACGCAGTTCATCTCCGACTATGAGGCGCTGATCCGCGGCGTGCAGGAGGCGAGCCCCTATACCACCGTCGTGGTCTGCACCATCACCTCCGTCACCATCAGCTACTCCGGCAGCGACGGCCTGGAGTTCACCCTGGTCAACCGCGCCAACGAATGGCTCGCACGCATCTGCGCGGACACCGGCGCCTACCTTGTCGACGCGGCCTCCGCCGTCAGCGACAGCAACGGCTCCCTCCTGACGGAGTACGCCTCCGCCAACGGCAAGACGCTCAACTCTGCGGGCCTGAACCAGATCCTGATGTACCTGCGCAACCACGCGCTGGCGTTCTGAGCGTACATATTGAGCGAACATTTACGAAAGCGGCCCCGGCGGTTCAAACCGCCGGGGCCGCTTTCTGTGCTTTTATTTCTCCGCCGTGTCCACGTTTTTGCCGTAGACCACATAGCGCTGGAACAGAAACTCCGTGATGAGGTTGAGCGCCATATTGATGCCCGTCACCAGATAGTCGTTCCAGCCGAGGTTTTCGGCCAGATAGTTGCCGCCGATCGTGGTCAGCGGCGTGAAGACCGCGTAGTAGGCCGCGACCTTGAGCATCGCCACCGGGACGTTTGCCGCAGATTTGAAGGTGTACTTCCGGTTGAGCGTGAAGTTCCACAGCACCGACAGCACCAGCGCGATCAGGTAGCAGGGCCAGTAGCTCCAGTCGGTCAGCTCGGTCAGCAGCGTGAAGCTGACGATCTCGATGATGCCGGCCGAGACGGAGAAGAGCGTGAATTTTACCGCCCGCCAGAATTCTTTTTTCCGGTTCTCTTCCATGACAATACTCCCTGTATCGTTCTGATACAGGGAGTATATCGCATCGCGGGGAAAAATACAACAAATACTTTAATTATTTTCGCCCGGCCGGATGAGGTTCATGTACTCGTCGTAGCTGCAGAGCCTGTCGATCACGCCGTCCTCGGTGATCTCGATGATGCGGTTGGCCACGGTCTGGGTGAGCTGGTGGTCATGGCAGGAGAAGAGGATGTTGTACTTGAAGGCCTCAAGCCCGTTGTTGAGCGCGG
>CAMJQX010000007.1 GCA_946408145.1 uncultured Clostridia bacterium | reverse complement strand
GTAGCGGCTGATGATGCGCGGGTGGTCGTGGTTCTCGATATACAGCGCGTTCCAGGCTTTCCCCTCCAGCTTTTTCTGCCAGTCCGAAAAGGCGCGCTTCATCTTGCGCAGGTTGAAGGGCGTGCGGATCATGTCGGTCATGAAGCAGTCCGCTTCCATGTGGGAGAAGGAGATCATCTCGTCGAGCACCTGATCCGGCCCCTCGGTCACATAGCGCAGGGCGATGTCCGCGTTCGTGAGCGGGCTCTCGCCGACGGTGAAGCAGTCGTAGAAGTCCAGCACGTCGCGCTTGAACTCCTTGAGATAGTCCAGCACCGCGGGGCGGTTGGAGAAGTGCTTCATGCCGTTGGCCGCCGGCAGCTTCGGATAAGTGCTCGGCAGGCCGGGCGTCTTGGAGATGAAGGTGATCACGTCCTCGCGGAAGCCGTCCACCCCCATGTCGAGCCAGAAGCGCATGATCTTCTTGACTTCCTCGCGCACCTTGGGGTTGTCCATGTTCAGATCGGGCTGCTTGCGGGCAAAGATGTGCAGATAGTACTCGTCCAGCCCCTCGTCGTACTCCCAGGCGCCGCCCTCAAAGACCGAGGTCCAGTTGTTCGGCGGCAGTCGCTTGCCGTTTACGACGCGGCCCGGCCGCCAATAATAGTAGTCGTGATAGGGGTTGTCCTTCCCCTTTTTGCTCTCAATAAACCACCTGTGCTCGTCGGAGGTGTGGTTGACCACCAGATCCATGAACACGCGCATGCCCCGCTCGTGGGCCCCGTCGAGCACCTGACGGAAGACCGCAAGGTCGCCGTAGTCCGGGTGGATGTCCATGTAGTCGGAGATGTCATAGCCGAAATCTGCGTTGGGCGAGGGGTAGAGCGGTGAGAACCAGATCGCGTCCGCGCCGAGGCTCTTGATATAGTCCAGCTTGCCCAGCACACCCCAGAGGTCGCCGATCCCGTCGCCGTTGCCGTCGCAGAAGCTGCGCGGCCAGATCTGATAGACCACCATCTCTTTGTACCAGCGTTTCTCCGCCATACTGTTTACCTCCTTTGCTGCAGGGTTTTTCCTGGGATTTTATATTTTATCACATCCCGGCTCCGGTCACAATAGGCTTTCCCTCTCTTCGCCGTAGAAAAAGAAAGCGGAAAATCGTACAATTTTCCCGTTTTCCCCGCATGAATCTTCATGTGTCTTTCTCTCTTGCAAAATCGGGCGAACGTGCTATACTCTCCTTCGCGCGGCGAAGCGCCTTCCCCCGCCCGTAAAAAGCGACAAAGTTTTTCGACAAAATTCCAAAAAGTTTTCAAAAGTTGACAAAATGGTAAAAATATGATATAGTACGTCTCAGTATCTTGGAAAGGATATGCCCCCATGAGAAAAACGATCCTTTCAGCGGCGGTGATCCTGCTCCTGCTGCTGAATATCGGTCCCGCCGCCTTTGCGGATGTGACCTACCCGGATCCGGCGCCGCTGGAGGTTGGGCAGACGCTCAACCATCTGGCCGCCAGCGTGGAACCGGGCAGCTCGGTCACCGTGTCCGCGGGCAGTCTGCCCCCCGGCGTGGACCTTATTCTGGACGACAACATTGATTCGACCGACGTCTATCTGCGCGGGATCCCCACGGTTCCCGGCTATTATGACGCGGTGCTCGATGTGAACGCCCAGAACAGCTTTATGTGCAGCGTCGACGTGGAACCCGCCCAGCCCCAGCTGATCGTCGGGCCCAGCGTCAGCTGCTCGCTCAACGACGTGGTCCACGTGAGTGTGACCGCCTCCGTCTCCGACGGCGGACAGCTGAGCTATCAGTGGTACACCAGCGACGGCAGCTCCCAGAGCAGCCTCATCGCCGGCGCCGACGAACCCATCTACCAGCCCGGTACCGACTATGTCGGCACCACCTATTACTACTGCGTGGTCACCAACCATAACAACGGCCTTGAGGTCTCCGTCGTCTCCCCCTCGATCCTCGTCACCGTGAGCGAAATGAGCGCCGCCAGTCTGAGCGTCGTGAGCCTGCCGTACAAAACCACATACAACGTGGGCGATACGCTGGATACCAACGGCCTGCAGCTGCAGCTCGTCTACACCAGCGGCAGTACCGAGCTCGTCACTTCCGGCTATCAGATCTTCCCCACCCTGCTCGACAACGCGGGCACGCAGACCGTCGAGCTGAGCTACGCCGGCCAGACCTGCAGCTTCCAGGTCACGGTACAGGAGGCGCAGGAGCGTATCGACGGCATCGGCGTGCTGACCCTCCCCTACCGCACCGCCTACACCGTGGGCGAGGTGCTGGATCCCACGGGCCTGTCCGTCCGCGCCTATATCGGCACCGGCTACCGGGACGTCAGCGAGGGGCTTGAATGCTCCCCGATGGTGCTGATGCAGGAGGGCACGCAGACCATCACCGTAACGTACGAGGGCAATGTCTGCACCTTCACCGTCACGGTGGAGAGCGAAGAAGCGCCGAGCTACCTGTCCCTGAACCGGCTCCCGACAAAAACCAGCTACACCGTCGGCGACACGCTGGACACCAGCGGACTTGTGCTCTACCTGATCTCCACCAAAAACAACGCCATGGAGGTCACCGAGGGCTACGGCGTCAGCCCGACGAAGCTGGATCGCGAGGGCCAGCAGGAGATCACCGTCACCTACGGCGGTCTCAGCTGCAGCTTCAAGGTCAATGTCAGCGCCGTCGCGCCGAGTCCTTCGCCCTCTCCTTCTCCCTCGCCCGCCGCTTCCCCCGACCCGAGCGCTTCGCCGGTCCCGAGCGCCGCGCCGTCCTCAGAGCCGACCGGCTTCCCCGCTCCTCCGACCCGCGCTCCCCAGCCGAGCCGCAGCGTCGGCAGCGGAAAGAGCTTTGTGGGCGTGATCGTCGGGACCTCCGTGATCGCGCTCGTGATCATCGCCGCCTATGTGTTCATCATGAACCGCGGCGGTTTCGACGTGCTCGAAGAAAAGCTGGAGAGCCTCTTCCGCAAAGGCGGCCGTCATAAAAAGTAAGCCTGATAATTCGAATGGCCCCGCTGGTCTTCCAGCGGGGCCGTTTTCTGCGGTCGTATTCCGCGCAGCGCCTGTCGCTCTGCCCGGCATTCAGTCATTTTTGATGAAAAAGTAAAAGAGGGCGATCGCGCCGGGGATCAGCAGATACTCTACCGGAAGGAAGCCGAAGACGACAAAGTAGGTGCCGGAGTGCCCCTTATCATAGATGTTCATGATACCGAGCGCAAGGCAGAACAGCGCGCCGATCAGACACCCCCAGTCTCTTTTCTTCGGCTTTGACGCTTCCGGCTCAGCAGCGGGGTCGGTCCTTTCCGGATCGCTCCGTACCTGAGCAGGCTGGAAGCTGTCGTTGAGCGCGCTGCCGCAGTTTCTGCAGAAATGCGCACCATCGGGGTTCTTCGCCCCACAGTTCGGACAGAACATATCTTTCTCCTTTCTGAGTCGAGCTTACGAATCATTTTAACAAACAAAGCGCGCCTCCGCAAGGGGGCAAAAAAGATCGCGCTCTTCCCCTTTCGGCGCAAACAAAGAACCGCAGGTTTTACCCTGCGGCCCTTTGTTTGGGAGAAAAGAGAGGATTTATAGGAGTAGAAAAGTG
The DNA here is from genome assembly GCA_946408145.1 of uncultured Clostridia bacterium. The sequence goes on along the minus strand of CAMJQX010000007.1, from coordinate 16,278 downwards.
TCAGAATCAGATCCGCTCATGCGGATTCGGGCTTGGCCTCGTCGAAGGTGATGGTCACGACCATGCTCTCTCCGGCGCGGTAGAGCTCCACTTCCGTGGTGTCGCCCGCAGAGAATTTCTTTACGGCGGCCTTCAGCTCGCTGTAGCTGGAGATCTCGGTGCCGCCGATGCGGGTGATCACGTCGCCCCGCTGGATACCGGCCTTCTCGGCGCAGCTGCCGCTGCTCACATCGGAGACATAGGCTCCGAGCGGCATGTTGTAATACTGGGCGTACATGGCGCTGTAGCGCTCATCCAGCCAGATGCCCATATAGGCCTTGCCGGTCACATAGCCCTTGGTGATCAGATCGCTCGCGATCGAGGACACGTCGTTGACGGGGATCGCAAAGCCCAGGCCCTCCACCCCGGAGGAGCTGTATTTCGCCGTGACCACGCCGACCACCTGTCCCAGACTGTTGTACACCGGGCCGCCGGAGTTGCCGGGGTTGACCGCGGCGTCGATCTGGAACATGTTGATGGATTCGGACTCCTCGGTAGTGATCACGCGGTCGAGCGCGCTCACATGGCCGCTGGACATGGAGAACTCCAGCTCGCCCAGGGGATTGCCGACGGCGTAGACCGCGTCGCCCACATGGAGGCTGTCGCTGTTGCCGAAGCTGACGGGCGTCAGGCCCGAGGCCTCGATCTTCAGCACGGCCAGATCATTGGCCTGCTCGGTGCCCACGATGGTCGCGGTATACTTCGTCCCGTCGCGGAGCATGACCGTTATGGGGGAATTCTGCTGCACGGCGTACTCGATCACGTGGTAGTTGGTGAGGATATATCCGTCCTCGGAGAGGATGAAGCCCGAACCGCTGACCGCGGAGGAGCTCTGCATCCCGAAGTAGTTTGTGAAGGTCACATCGGTGGTGATGCCGACGACCTGCCTGCAGGCCTGTTCATAGATCTGCGCGGCGCTCATGCCGAGTTCGGAGCCGGAGCTGCCGGCCGCGACCGGGGAGGCCGCGAGGGCTTCCTGCCTGTCGGCGACTTCGGTGACGGCGCTCTCGTTCTCGTCCAGGCGGGACTCCAGCGCATCTATCCTGTCGGAGAGGCCCGCGCTCGTCAGAGCGGAGCCGATAAAGCCGCCCAGCATGGCGCATACCAACGCGAGGCATGCGATCTTGAGGAATCCGCCGTTTTTCCCGGTCTTCTCCCTTACTTCCCTCTCGGGCCGCTGGGGAGGACAGTAATACCGGGGCGGAACGGTGCTCTCGCCGGCCGGTTCGTAATGGGCGTCGGCGTAGACCTCATCGGCGAACGCGTCGCGTCCGAAATGAAACTCCGTCTCCGGGGAGAAGCGCTCGGCTTCCGCGGCGTACGTTTTTTCTTCCGGATCCCGGACCTCTGTTTCGTTTTCAGGCTGAGTCACAGGCTCGCTGCTGTTTTCTTCGCGAACTTCACCGGCCTCTTCTTCAGGCTCGAACATGGATGCTTACCTCGTTTGTCTGGTGTGATTGTAATATATCCCGAATTTATGACCTTGTTATGAACAAAGTCCCAAGAAACTATAAACATTCCGCAAGAGTTTTGTAAACGGAGCGTCTCAATTCCGTCCTTTCAGCAGGATCCCGACGTTTTCCGTGCTGTACTCGATCTGCTCCGACCAGCGGCGCAGATGTTCCGCGTCAAAGCCGCGCAGCGCGTCACAGGCGGCGACGACAGCCGTGCTCTCGCGGGCATACGCCAGCAGCATGTCCAGGCCGACCGCCTCCGCCCGCTCCAGCTGGCGGTAGAGCAGCATCTGCAGGATCCTGTCATAGCGCGGCCCTGCGGGCAGCGGTGCCGGCAGCTTCGGCAGCGCATCACGGAGCGCCGCAAGCTCCGCGGGCCAGGCCTCGTCGATGGCCTCGGTCTCCGTGAGGCGGGCGAGAAAAGCGTCCGAGGGCTTCGCGCCGTCATAGCGCAGCCGCGCCGGATCGCAGTCCAGGCCGAGAGAGCGCAGCAGCTCCTCCATGTTCAGAAGCTCCCCGCTCTCGTCGTCGAAAAAGCGCAGCGGCTCCTCCGATGCGAGCAGCAGCGCGCAGACCGCCTCGCAGCTCAGGCCGAGGCCGCAGAGCTCAGTGTCGCCGACGTCCTCATAGAAGCGAGGGTGCAGCGCGCAGATGTCGCAGAGCGCATCCTCCCCTGATACGCAGATCAGCTCGCAGAGGCCGTCTGCCTGCAGGAAGGGACAGCGTTCGTCCTCCGTCAGGGCGAAATGTGCGCCTTCCTTGTCACGCCTCAGGCTCCGCCGCAGCTTTTCGCCGAGCTCGCCCGGCATCGATCCATAGTACGCCGCGCTCGCCTCATCCACATCGATCTCCCAGCCGCGGCAGCAGGAATGGCGGCAGTCGGCCGCGCGGCAGACGAAGCGGTCATGGAAATCCGGCCGGACGCTCATGGCGCGCGCCTCCGGCCCAGCTGCCAGAAGGCCACGGCGCTGGCAGCCGCGACGTTCAGCGAGTCCACGCCGTGGGACATGGGGATGCGCACGGTATAGTCGCAGTCGGCGATCGTGCCGTCGGCCAGGCCCTCCCCCTCGGTGCCGAGCACGACGGCCAGCTTCTCCTCGGCCATGAGGGCGGGGTCGTCGATGGAGACCGAGTCGTCCCGCAGGGCCATGGCCGCGGTTTTGAAGCCGAGCTCCCGCAGCCGTTCGAGGCCGGGATGCGGCCAGTCCGTCAGTTCCTCGCCGATGTGGGTCCAGGGGATCTGAAAGACCGTGCCCATGCTGACGCGCACGGCCCGGCGGTAGAGCGGGTCGCTGCATGAGGGCGTGAGCAGCACGGCGTCCATGCCCAGCGCTGCGGCGGAGCGGAAGATCGCCCCGACGTTCGTCGGGTTCATGATATCCTCCAGCACGGCGATGCGCCGCGCGCCGGAGAGCACTTCCTCCAGCGCGGGCAGCGGTCGGCGCCGCATGGCGCAGAGAACGCCGCGCGTCAGCGGGAAGCCGGTCAGCTCTGTCAGCACCGGCAGCGGCGCGGTGTAGAGTGGGATATCTCCGCAGCGTTCCACCACCTCGCGCGCCTGGCCCTCGATGTGCCTGCGCTCCATCAGCAGCGACACGGGCTCGCAGCCCCCGTCGAGCGCCCGCAGGATCACGTTGGGGCTCTCCGCGATGAAGAGGCCTTTGGAGAGATCTGCGCGGCTTTTGAGCTGCCCCTCGGTCAGGCGGGCGTAGACGTCCAGCTCCGGCGCGCCGAAGTCTGTGATTTCCCGGATATCGGCCATGCTTTGCTTCCTCCGCGTTTTCAGTCCGAATTCCCGACCATTATATCCTCCCCGCGCTTTTCTTGCAAGAACTGCTTGAAAGTCCGTTCTATGGGACACCATGTTATGTATACTTAAATCACAAACAAAAGAGACGCGCGGGGCGTCTCCGAGAGGGAGGAACGATCATGAAAGAGAACGAGGTCATCACCACCAGCAGCAATATGCAGAACTTGACGGAGCTGTTGTATCTGGCGGCCCTGCTCCTGGGCGGGCTGCTCGGCGCCTGCCTGTGAGAGCCGCACGTGCCATTGTAAAACAGCAGCCTGAGGGTTTCCCTCAGGCTGCTGTTTCTATTGTCTGTGTTTGCCCGCGGCGGAATTAGGGATTCAGGCACACGCCGGAGCTGTTGAAGTTGTAGGTCTTGCCGTTGATGGTTTTGCTGCCGGTGACCATCGCGCCGGAAGCTTCGAAATAGTACCAGCTGCCGTCCAGCTTGAGCCAGCCGGTCTTCATGGCGCCGCTGCTCTGGAAATAATACCAGGTGCTGCCGATCTTCTGCCAGCCGGTGACCATGGCTCCGCTGTCCTTGAAGTAGTACCAGGTGCTGCCGATCTTCTGCCAGCCGGTCTGCATCTTGCCCTCGGCGTTGAAGTAGTACCAGGTGCTGCCGACCTGCTGCCAGCCGGTCGCCATCGCGCCGCTGCTCTTCAGGTAGTACCAGTTGCCGTCGGACTTGAGCCAGCCCGTATCCATAGCGCCGCCGCTCTGGAAATGATACCAGGCGCCGCCGATCTGCTGCCAGTAGCGCAGCATCACGCCCTCGGCGTCGAAGTAGTACCACTTGCCGCTGATCTGGAGCCAGCCGATGGCCATGGCGCCGCTGCTCTTGAAGTAGTACCAGTTCCCGTCCAGATTCTGCCAGCCGGTAAGCATGGCGCCGTTCTCATCCATGTAATAGGTCTGGCCGGAGACGGTCACAAAGCCGGTGACCATGGCGCCGTCGGCGCCGAAGTAATACCACTTGTCCGCGGATTTGAGCCAGCCCGTGTCCATCACGCCGCTGCCGCTGAAGTGATACCAGTTGCCGTCGATCTGCTGCCAGTAGGTGACGGGCTTGCCGTCTTCGCCGTAGTAGTAAATCTTGCCGTCGATCTCACGCCAGCCGTCTTTTGTCTCAAAGACCGCACGGTAGACCGTATCCTCCGTCACCGCGGCGGGCTCGGGGTCCCAGCCCTTGAAGGTGGAGAAGGGCTTCGTCGGCGTCTCGCCGCCGTACACGGGGACCGTGCCGTAGCTCACGACGGTCTGCCAGAGGACGCTCCCGTCACCGTTGAGCCAGACAACGCCGAAGAGCTTGATATGCAGCGCCCAGTAGTTGTCCTGCCCCAGCTCGGAGTCAAAGGCATCCGGGTCGAGGCCGCTCAGGTGGGTGAAGGGATCGGAGCTGTCCTTGTAGACCTTCAGCGTGCCGGAGCCGTCGTAAGTGCCGAATTCGGCGTTGATGCCGCGCATCAGGGTCAGCGTGCCGTCGTTGAGGAGTGTGCCGAGCAGCTGCAGCGACTGCTTGCTGACGATCTCGCCGAGGTTGATAAGCGTGACGCCTGCCGCCGTGGAGACGCCGGTGCCGCTGTTGATGCGCATGCGCACGTTCGCGGGGATCGTCAGATCGGCGCTCAGCGCGATCATGGCGCGGGGATAGATCTCATGGGTCACGGCGCTGTCGCTGTCGGGCGAGGCGATCTCGCAGGCGGCGCGGAGCGCAGCCTCGTCGCCGGCAAAATGCTCGACATAGTAGCGGCCGCCGGAGGCCTTCATGTTCTCCGTACGGACAAAGCCGGTATCGAGCACGACGACGGAGCCCTTGTTCTCCAGTGTGCCGCTGACCTCAAGCTCAGAGGAAGCCGAGCTCATCGACAGGGTGCCGCTGACGCTCAGCGTACCGTCGATCTGCGCGTTTTTCGCCGTGATCGTGCCGCCGCGCGCGATGGTCATCGTCACGCCGTCTTCCACGATCAGGGTGCCCTTGGAGAGCGTGAAATTCATCCCCATGGGAATACTGATATCCTCATACACCACGAAGGCGCCATCCTCCAGGAAGCGGACCGTGCGGCTGCTGTCTCCGCTCGCAAGGAAGTCCGCGATCTCGGCCTTGAGGTGCTCCAAAGTCCGGACCGTGCCGGGGTCGGGGGTGTTGATGTCGTCGATGTAGGACTGATTGGAGATCGTCAGCTCGCTGTCGGAGAAGACCGCACGGATCTTGTCCTCATATCGGTAACTGATCGTACGGGAATTCGCGGTGAAGGAATAACCCTCATCGACGCTGCCGCCGGTATAGCCGACCATGAAGAGTCCGTCCGGCGCGCCGACCGAGCCCTCGTCGCAGTTGGTCACATCTACCAGATAGTTCTTGCCGTTTTCCATGTGGACGATGTTCCACATGTGCGCGCCCGCGCCGGTGCCGCCGTTCATGGTGCCGGTGACCGAATAGGCCATGACGCTCGCGCTCAGATTGCTGATGTCGCAGAGGTACTGGAAGGCCTTGGCATAGCCCTCGCAGACGACGTTGGTCGTATCGTCACCGTCAAAGACCCAGATCAGCTGCCAGGGATCGCCGTAGTCCGCGCCGCCGCCGGCCGCCGAACTGTTGTAGGAGACCAGTGCGCAGATCTTGTCCTTGAAAGCTTTGAGCTTGTAGTAATCCTCAAGTCCGGCGTACTCGGAGACGACAGCGGCTGCGTTGGCCACAGCCGCGCTGATGCCCGCCGTTGCAGAAGGATCCACGCAGCAGTAGTAGCGGGTGACGGAGCCGTCCGAATTGCGGACGTCTTTGTACGTCGTACCGTCGGAGTACGCGCCGGCTACGGCAAAGGTGAAGGTCATGCTGCCGGTGATCCGGAGGACCACGACCCCGTCCTGTGTTTTCGCGGAAAAGCTGTAGGACTGCAGAGAGGTGCCGACCGTCTTGTCGTACCAGTAGAGCTCATAGGGGCAGTCGGACAGCAGGGCGGTCACGACCTCACGCAGGACGAAGCCGACCTGCGCGTTGACCGCCGCCATCGCGGCCGCGGAGATGGTATTGTCTTCGATAATGCTCTCCACGCCCAGATCCTCAGCAGTCCAGGAGGTCTTGCTCAGGCCGAGATCGGCCACCGGGATGGACATCTCGGTGGAGGTGCTGCTCCCGTCAGCCACGGAGGCGATCTGCGATTTCAGATTGTAGAACACGGTACGGTTCACGCCGGAGAGCGCGGCGCCGCTGTCGTGCACGCCCTGCGCGGACGCGCCGGGGCGCAGGGAATCCAGCTGCTGCTGCGCGTAGGCGGTCAGCAGCTCGTCGTTGTCGACCGGGCCGCCGGGCGCATAGCCGACGGGCTCCTGCTCAACGACGATCTCGATATCCTCATCAGGCTCGGCATCCTCTTCCGCGAAGACGTCCTCGGCCTCGAAAGCGAGCTCCTCCTCGGAGACGACAAGATCCTCCTCGGCAAGGCTCTCCTCCTCGGCGGGAAGCGCTTCCTCGGCGAAGCTCTCCTCCGGGAGCTTGGCCGGCTCCTCGACGGGGGCCGCCTCCTCCGGGCTCTCTGTCTCTTCCGGGTTCTCCGCCTCTTCCGCGGCGGGCTCGGGTTCTTCAAGAGGCTCGGGCTCCTCCGCGGGCTCGGGCTCCTCCGCGGCTTCCTCCGCCTCGTCGGCAATCACAGGCTCCTCCATCAGCTCTGCGGGCTCCGCGCCGCTCAGCTCTTCCGCAAGGGCGGAGGCCGGGAAGAGCGACAGGCACATCAGCAGGCACAGAAGCAGAGCGATCGAACGTTTCACAACACGCATCTTCATATTTCCTTCCTGTTTTAAATGCTGCCCTGAAAATGGGCATAATTAGATAGAATAATTATATCACAAGCACTACCCCTGTCAAGGAGAAACTGCCGGCATAGGGTCCGCAGCGCCGCGTCTGACAAAATCCTCCCGGCCGCCGTGCTACAATGGCTCCATGCAAGTGATCTACGTCGACTCCCTGTTCTGTCTGAGCCTGCTGACGGACTATCTGCTCTGCCTGACCGCCGGGCGGCTGTGCGGCCTGGTGCTGCGCAGGCGGCGCTATCTCGCGGCGGCGCTGCTCGGCGCCCTGTACTCGGTCGCGGTTTTCCTGCCGCGCTTCGTCTTCCTCTCTCTGCCTGCGGGCAGGCTGGGCTGCGGGCTGTGCATGGGCATGCTCGCCTTCGGTCGGGAGCGGCAGCCGCTGCGCTGCACGGGCGTGCTGCTGGCGGTCGCGGCGGTCTTCGGCGGCGCGCTCTGGGCCGTGTCGCTCGCGGGCGGCAGTCTCGGCGCGTATCCGGCGGCGTTGTCGCTGCCCGCGCTGCTATTGAGCTTCGGCCTCTGCTATGCCCTGCTCTCGCTGCTGCTGCGGGCGCGGCGGCTGTTGACGGAGCGGCGGCGCGTCGCGGTGGAGGTCTCCCTCCACGGGCGGGAGGCCGGCTTCCTCGCGCTGGAGGACACCGGCAACGCGCTCTCCGATCCCCTGACCGGGCGGCATGTGCTCGTGGCCTCTCCCCTTGCGCTGCGGCCGCTGCTGCGGGACAGCGCGGCGCTCTTCACAGAGCTGCCGCCGGTGGAGCTGCTGGAGGCGCTGGGACAGATCCCGGAGCTTGCCGGGTGTTTCCGTCTGCTGCCCTATTCCGATCTGAGCGGCAGCGGCCTGCTCCCGGTCTTCCGGCCGGACCGCCTGCTGCTGGACGGAGAGGAGACGGCGGATCTGCTGGTCGCCGTCTCCCCCAACGCCTCCGGTGAGGGCTTCGAGGCGCTGCTTTGAGGAAAGGATGTGTTGTTGTATGTTATGTAAACCTCAAATCGTGTTTCTGCGCGAGCAGCTGCTGCGCATCCTGGGCGTCCGGCCGCCCTCGGTCTACTACATAGGCGGCAGCGACACGCTTCCCCCGCCGCTGGGGAAAGAGGAGGAGGACGCGGCCGTCGCGGCGCTGGAGGCGGGCGGCGAGGCGGCCCGGAAGCTCCTGATCGAGCACAACCTGCGGCTGGTCGTCTACATCGCAAGGCGCTTTGAGAATACCGGCATCAACATCGAGGATCTGATCTCCATCGGCACGATCGGGCTCATCAAGGCGGTCAACACCTTCCAGTCCGGCAAGAACATCAAGCTCGCCACCTATGCCTCCCGCTGCATCGAAAACGAGATCCTCATGCATCTGCGCAAGGTCGGCGCGCAGCGCGGCGAGCTGAGCTTCGACGAGCCGCTCAACACCGACTGGGACGGGAACGAGCTGCTGCTGTCCGACATACTGGGCACCGACGCGGACGAGGTCTCCCGCCCGCTCGAGGACGACGCGGAGGTGGCCATGCTGATGGAGGCGGTCGAGGCGCTCGACGAGCGCGAGCGGCAGATCATCCGCATGCGCTTCGGTCTGCCGCACGGCCCGGAGTACACGCAGAAGGAGGTGGCCGACGCGATGGGCATCTCCCAGAGCTACATCAGCCGCCTGGAAAAGCGGATCATCGACCGCCTGCGGCGGGAGATGCTCAAAAAGCTGCAGGTATGACAGAGCCCCTGACCGGTTTTCGGTCAGGGGCTTTGTCTTCAGTTTTCGCCCACGAGGTTCACGACCCATCTCCCGCTGCGTACCAGCACAAGGCCGAGGATGCATTTGAAGATGTTGAGCGCCTCGACGGCGGCATACATCGGCAGGATCGGAAGGCTCGTACAGCGCGAGAGGATGAAGGCCGCCGGGATCGACAGCAGCCAGGTGAACACGCTGTCGAAGACGAAGGTGATGATGGTCTTGCCGCCGGAGCGGAGCGTAAAGTAGCAGGAGTTGGCAAAGGCATGCAGCGGCATCAGCGCCGCGCCGATCAGCAGCAGACCGACGGCCAGCTGCCGCACGCCCTCGGTGGTGTTGTACATGCGCGGCAGCAGCGGCGAGGCCAGCGCCATCACGCCGCCGACCGCGACGCTCAGCGCGACCGAGAAAGCGATCAGCTTGCGGTCGTCGTCCCTGGCCTTCTCCAGTTCGCCCGCGCCGAGCAGCTGGCCGACGATGATGGCGATGGCGTTGCCCATGGCCAGGAAGGCGCAGAAGAAGAGGTTTGAGATCGTAGAGGAGATGTTGAAAGCGGAGACGACCTCCAGCCCGCGCAGGGAGTAGCATTGGTTGAGCGTAGTCATGCCGCCGGACCAGAGGAGCTCGTTGACGAGCAGCGGCAGGCCCATCACCGCGATCTGCCGGAACAGCGCGCCGGGGACGGCGAGGCTGCGGAAGGCGCCCTTCACATAGGGGCAGCGCTCCGGATGGCGGTAGGGCCATGTGATCACGATGGCGCACTCGACGACGCGCGCGATCACGGTGGCGATCGCGGCGCCGACGACGCCCATGGCCGGGAAGCCGAGTTTGCCGAAGATGAGGATGTAGTTGAAGCAGAGGTTGACAAAGACGGCGATGACGCCCGCCTTCATGGGCAGGACGGTCTCCCCCGCCTCACGCAGCGTGCTCGCGTAGAGCTGGCAGGCGGCGAAGGGAATCATCTGCCAGAGCATCACGTTCAGATAGCTCTTGCCGTATCCGAGCGTGGCGGCGAGGTCAAGGCCCTCCTCTCCCTCGTGGAGGAAGAGGCCGATCAGCGTGTCGCCGAAGCGGATCAGCAGCGCGCCGAACACGAGCACCGCGCCGAGCGCGACGTAGAGCTTGACGCGCATCGTATAACGCACGCCCTCGTCGTCGCCCTTGCCGAAGAACTGGGCGGTGAAGATGCCCGGCCCCGCCAGTCCGCCGAAGATGCACAGGCAGAAGACGAAGAAGAGCTGGTTGACGATGGCCACGCCGGACATCGGCTCCGTGCCCACCTGCCCGACCATGATATTGTCCAGCAGGCTCACGAAGTTCGTGATCAGGTTTTGGATCAGGATCGGCAGCATGACCGTAAAGAGCTTGCGGTAGAAAGCCCTGTTCCCGATGTATCGTTTCATAGCAAAGCACCCTTGTCTGTAGTCCGCGCCATTTTACACGATACGCGGGCAAAAAGCAAGGCCTCCGGCGGAGGATAAATCGAAATAAAAAACGGATCGCCCCGGCGATCCGCTTTTTATTTCGATTTTGATCAGAACATATACCAGCCCGGATTCATATACTCGTCGTTTTTCGACATCCGCGTCACCAGGCGGCTGGCCGTGAAGAACATCCCCAGCACGAAGACCACGAACACGGTGCTCAGCGCCTCGGTCTGGCGGACGGCGATGAAGTCGTAGCAGCCGTGCAGCAGCGCGGGCACCAGCACCGCCATGCGGCGGCAGCGGGCGGAGTGGGGCTCGTCCCGCTGCAGGTCGCGGCGCTTGGCAAAGCCGTACCACGCGCCCATGAAGACGCCGAAGCAGGCGTGTCCCGGCACGGCCGTCAGCGCGCGGGCCACGGCCGCACCCATGCCGTATCTGAGCACGTAGCCGATGTTCTCCCAGAGCGCGAAGCCGAGCGAGACGGCGACCGCGTAGACCACGCCGTCAAACAGGCAGTTGAACTCCGGCGAGCGCCAGGTGCGGTTTTTCAGCAGCAGGTACTTGAAGCCCTCCTCCGAGAAGGCCACCACCACGAAGTACAGCAGGATATCGTACCACAGCGTCCCCTCCGGGAGGAAGTAGGCGATCGCGATGTCGCCCAGCTGCTCCGTGAACGAGGCGAGCAGCGTTGAGAACACGCCGCCGAGCACCAGCAGCAGGATCAGCCGCACCGGCTCCTTTTCGAGGCGGTCGGCGCGGTATACCTTGATGAGCAGCCAGATCGCGGGGATCACCGCGGCTGCGATAAGCGTCAGATTCATGCGTTATCCCTCCACGCGGATCCGCTTGATCATGATCCCGGCGAGCAGGCCGATCGCGATGCCCGCGACCGTGCCGCTGATCATCAGGAAGGGCAGATAATACAGCAGCTTGCCGGTATCAAAGAGGATGCAGGCCACGGCGATCTGGCCCGCATTGTGCAGCACGCCGCCGACCACGCTGACCGCGATCTCGGAAAAGAGGCCCGTCTTTTTCAGCGCGATCATGCCCGCCAGGCTCAGCACCGCCCCGGCCAGGCTGTACCACAGGAGGCCGAGGTTGCCGAACAGCAGCGTCACCAGGAACACGCGCAGCAGCGAGATCGTCAGCGCTTCCTTCCAGCCCAGCTTGTAGAGCACGAAGACCACCGCGATGTTCGCAAGGCCCAGCTTGATGCCGGGGATCATGGGGAAGAGCGGCGGGATCTGGCTCTCCACGAAGGAGAGGATCATGGCCAGCGCGACCGCCAGCCCCATCACCGCGACTTTTTTCGTCTTCATAGGCTTCACCCGAAAATGTCCACGCCGCTGTCCTCGCCGCCCTCGACCGTGACGATCACGCCGTTGGGGAGGCAGACGATCAGCTGGCCGTTCATATGTATCTTGCCCATATGCTCACAGATCTTATCCGGACAATCGGAGTCCGTCACCCAGGCGTAGCCGTCCTCGACGACCAGGGTGTTGGTGCCGCCGTTGAGCGGGAAGCTGCCGTTTTTCGTGAGCGGATAGCGTCCGGCCTCCTCGCCGTTTATGAGCACCACGGCGCAGGGCCCGTCCGCCGTGTCGCTGTTTCCCCGTCTGTTGAGGACGAAGACGAACAGCAGCACCGCCGCGAGGATCAGGACGCCCCCGATCAGCAGCAGGTCGTAGAGCCTTTTTTTCTTGTTGTCTGCTTTTTTCATCGTCAAATGTCGCTTTCGGAAAGCTTTGCGGGCGCGAGGCTTTCAGCCGCCCCGCCTCAGTCCTCTTCCTTCTCCTCCGGCTCCGGCTTCTGCTCGCTCAGGCCGAGCGCGCGGTCCACCGGCATGGAGAAGACGATCCCGTGCCCGGTGGTGCTCAGGCCGACGGAGTGGTACAGCTCGCGCAGCACATCGTCCTTGATCTCCTCGGGCACGAGCATCATCACGATCTCCTTTTCCGGCTCGACCGTGATCTTGAAGAGCTTTTCGGCCTCCAGCGGCGCCGTCCCACGGCCCTTGATGATCGTGCCGCCGCCGGCGCCGGCCTTTCTCGCCGCGTACATGACCTCGTCCGCAAAGCCGGCGTTGATGATGCAGAATACCGCCTCGTATTTCTTTTCCATCTCACTCATCCCCCTTGACAACACGGCGTTCATTGCTCAAAAAACCGTAGCTCAGCTTGCCGATCACGCTCGTGAGCGGGATCGTGAAGGAGATGCCGGTGCCGTTGTTGACGGTCTGGAAACGCTCCTGCAGCGCCTCGAAGATCTTATCCACCCGGTCCTCGCGCACAACGCTGAAAATCACGCTGCGCTTGTTGTCCTTCAGGCCGAGGAACTCCACCAGATCGGACTGCGCCGTCCCGGTGCCGACGACGCTGATCTGGAGGTTTGCGTCAAAGGTCTGCAGAAAGTCGGCAAAGAAAGTCCCCTTGCCCTTCTGCACGATGGTCACCAGCAGCGCGAGCCTGTTCGGCGCGAAGGTCGCGCCGGACGGCACGGGCTGCAGTTTCTGCCGTTCCGCCATGCTCAGCACCTCACTTGAAATAGATGATCTGCGCATCGTCCGCCGAGAGGATCCGGCGGATCGCGGCGTTTTCACGCATGATGCGCGACAGGATCGAGCGGAAGCCCAGCGCCTGGATCGTGATCAGCGGGGTCATGGCGACCAGCGCGACCACGCCGAAGGCGAAGTCCATCACCGCGTCGGCCCCGCGCAGGGCGACGCAGGCGCCGATGGTCATGGGCAGGATGAAGCTGCTCGTCAGCGGGCCGCTGGCGACGCCGCCGGAGTCAAAGGCGATGGCGGTGTAGAGCTTCGGCACGAAGAAGGAAAGCCCCAGCGACAGCAGATACCCGGGGATCAGATAGTACAGCAGAGAAAAGCCCAGCAGCAGGCGCAGCACGGACAGGCCTATAGACAGGCCCACGCCGACGGACAGCGCCGCCAGCATCTGGCCGCGTGTCACCGTGCCGTTGGTCACCTCCTCCACCTGCGAATTGAGCACGTGGACGGCGGGCTCGGCCAGCACGACGACCATGCCGATGACGAAGGCGAAGGCCAGCAGCCACTTTCCGCTGAAGGCGGCCATCGAGCTGCCGATGTGGTAGCCGACCGGCATAAAGCCTACCGTGACCGCGACAAGGAAGGTCACGAGGCCAACGAAGGCGAAGACCAGGCCGAAGAGGATCTGTATCAGCTTCTGCCGCGGCAGATGCAGTATCGTCACCTGCAGCACGCCGAAGAAGAGGATCATCAGCAGAAGAGACTTTGCGACATCCCAGCAGGTCTCCCCCAGCAGATGCCAGAAGCCGGGGCCGGAGAAGGCGCTGACGGAATAGTCCGGCATGGGGAAGCGGATCGAGCCGCCCGCGCTGCCGAGGCTCAGGATCAGCACGGCCAGCACCGGCCCGACGGAGCAAAGCGCGATCAGGCCGAAGCTGTTCTCCCCCGCGTTCCTGCCGCCCAGGGACTGGGCGATGCCGATGCCGAGGGCCATGATGAAGGGCACGGTGATGGGCCCGGTGGTGACGCCGCCGGAGTCAAAGGCCAGCGGGAGGAAGGCCTGCGCCCCGCCGGAGATCAGCAGGGCGGCGAAGGCGAAAAGCAGCATGTAGAAAAACAGCAGCAGCGCCGTCAGATCCGTGCGGGAGACGATGCGGACGATCGCGAGGGCGAGAAACAGGCCCACGCCGACGCCCACCGTGACGATCAGCATCGTGGAATCCACCACCGCGCTGATCTGCCCGGCGAGGACGGAGAGATCCGGCTCTGCCACCGTGATCAGCACGCCCATCAGAAAGCAGACGGCGACCAGGATGCCGAGGCGTTTGGATTTGGTGAGGCCGACGCCGATATGCCGCCCCATCGGCGTCATCGCGAGATCCGCACCGAGGTTGAAGAGCCCGATGCCGAGCACCAGCAGCACGGCGCTCGCGGCGAAGACGCCGCGCTCGAGCCAGCTGAGCGGCGCGAGCGGGGTGAAGGATACGAGCAGGACGATCAAGGCCACGGGGAGAACCGAGCTCAGCGCTTCCCGTAGCTTGAGCAGCAAGGCTTTTTTCACGTTCCCCCCTCCTTTCCTGATTTATCAGTATATCAGATTTTCCCCCGCAAAACAAGAGCCGCCGCGCTGGAGAGCGCGTTTTGGCGCGCAAGTTTTCGTTCGCAGAAGCCGCGGGACGCGAAGATCGCCCGCGGGCGAGCCGCACTCGTCCGCGTTTTTCCGAAGCATCCGGACGGCCGATCGACGGTTGGCTCTGCGAAAAAACAGCAGAGGGGCGGATCCGGAAGCATCCGGATCCGCCCTTCTGGTCTCGATTGTGAATGATATACGCTTCTCAGCTCGCGGGCTTGAAGGTCACGACGATGGAGACCTCGTAGGCGGGCATCACGAAGCTGTTGTTCGTGACGACGACGCGCTCACCGGCGCCGGTGCGGGTGACGGTGATGCTCTCAAGCGCATAGCCCTTGTCGGGGATGGGGACGACCGTGACCGTCTGCCCCTGGCTGGCGCTGTTGACGACCTGGCCGCCGACCTGCAGGACGTAGGTGCCGTTGGAGCTGGTGTGCAGGCTGTAGGCGCCGCCGCTGGCCGGGGTGATGGTGCCGGAGGGCGTGGTCCCGCTGCCGCCGCCCGCGGGCGAGGTGCCGCCGGCGATCGTGCCGGGCGCGGGCAGGGTCAGCACCTGGCCGACATAGATCTTGCTGTAGTCGGCGATCTTGTTGGTCGCGGTGATCCAGGCGTAGTTCTGATAGAAGTCGATGCCGAGGGTCTGGCAGACCTTGGCCACCGTGTCGCCGCTCTTCATGGTGTACTGAATGGTGGGGACGCTGCTCGCCGGGGTGGTGCTGCCGCTGGGCGTGGTGCCGCCGGTGGGCGTGGTGCCGCCCGCGGGGACCGTGCCGCTCGCCGTGGCCGGAACGGGCACCAGGAAGGTCTCGCCGACCTTGATGCTGGTCAGGTCGTTCTTGTTGTTGATCGCCTTCAGCAGGTCGATGTTCTTGCCGTACTCGATGCCGTTGGCCGAGCAGATCGCCACGACGGTATCGCCGCTGACGACCTTGTGCGCGACGAGCTTGTAGTAGTTGCCGGAGGCGGGAGGCGTCGCGCTCGGCAGGAGCAGGACCTGACCGACCTTGAGGCTGGTGTAGTTCTTGATGTTGTTGAGCTTCTGGATCTTGTCGGAGTTCTCGTCGAACTTGATGCCGTAGTAGTTGCAGACGCTGTAGACCGTCTCGCCCGACTTGAGGGTGTGGGAGATCAGGTAGCCGCCGACCGTGTCGGTCGCGGCGGCGGGAGCAGCCGTCACGATGGGCGTGGTGGTCGTCGTGGTCGTGGTGCCGCCGGGCGTGGTCGCGGTGGTCGCGCCGGGGGCGACGGCGCCGCCGGGCGTGGTCGCGGCGCCCGTGCCGGTCGTGGCGGTGGCGACGGTGCCCGGGGCGGGCAGGACCAGCACCGTGCCGACGGGCAGGGCGGAATAGTTGGTGATGTTGTTCCTGGTGGTGATCCAGTCGTAGTTCTTGGCGAAGTCGATGCCCAGGGTCTGGCAGACCTTGCCGACCGTATCACCGGCCTTGAGCGTGTAGGTGATGGTGTCGCTGTCTGCGGAAGCGGTCGCCGTCAGGCCGCCGATCAGCGACACGAGCAGCACCAGACTCAGCAGAACGGAAAGCACGCGTTTGTTCATGTTGTTCCTCCCATCGGCCCTCCCGGGCCGCTTTTCCTCTCATCATGCGAAAGTGACAGTCTTTTCCATGCTTCGAGCGTTTTTGTGTATTTTATTAT
Organism: uncultured Clostridia bacterium; assembly: GCA_946408145.1. The sequence continues at coordinate 264 of CAMJQX010000007.1, read as the reverse complement.
AATTGATTATAATGACCATCGCTGGGAGCGCAGCGATCGAGCTTTCGATTGCTGCGCTCCGCCAAACCAAAGGTTTGGCGGAAAATGATTGTTTCAATCATTTTCGCGATGCTCATCGAAATGAATATACGGCAAAACAGCAACGCTGTTTTGCTGAGCCGCAAAGCGGCTCGGCGGAACGCCTTGCGGCGTTTCGCCATCGTATAATTATTATAAAATGTTGGTTACCATAATGCAAGAGGAAAAAATTATTTTTTATGGATT